>JARRRL010000085.1:0-10428 GCA_037380725.1 Gammaproteobacteria bacterium
TAAATTATTATAGGTTTGATTGCATCGGCAAACCAGAGTAGGTATAAGGAGACTTGAAAATGTGTGGTGGTGTAAATAACGCTCAACAACAAGCAGGCGCAGCTGCAGGCGCAGCCGCAGGTGCAGACGCAGCCGCAGGTGCAAAAAGCGCCGGAGGTGCAGACGATGCCACAAAAATTTTCATGGACTTACTGGACAAAGATAAAAGTGGGGACATCAGTCAGGATGAAGTAAAAAACTTTTTTGAAGGTATCGGACTGCAAGGGAAATCTGGAGCACAACCCAAACAACAACCCGCCCAGCAGCCGGCACAACAACCAGCACAACAACCAGCACAACAGCCCGGACAAGCAGCGTGCCCACCTGGAGCCACTAAATCGCAAGATGCAGCTAAATCGCAAGATGCTGCTGCGATGATGAAACAATTGGATACCGATAACAGCGGAAAACTCAGCGAATCAGAGGCTAACGCCAATGCTGATTTAAAAGGTAAAATTGATCAATCAGGCGGCTTTCAGCGCGTAGCTGGAATCGACAATGAAATTGACGCCAATGAACTGTCCGTCGTACTGGGTCAAGCATCTAAAAGTTCCGCCAACAATGTTGGAAAGAAACCAGATCTTGAGCAAATGATGGGCGCGGCGGTCAAGCTGCTCACCGCAGCAATGGAAGGTGATCAACAAGGTATGCAAGATGCTGTTGCTCAACTTCAGCAACTGATGGACAACGGTGGTGCGGGTAAGGCTGCCGGTGGAGCTAACCCCGCCGGTGGGGCTAATCCCGCCGATGCTACATTTGACTTGGGTAGCTCTTTTCGAAATTCAATGTGTTTCGGAACTTTATAAGCCGTTAAACACGATCGCGCGAATTCAATCACTTGCTCTTCCGTCAGCGCCGGATCGCGTTTCACAATAAACAGCTTAACCGTTTCACCGCGCTTCTCATCGGGAACCCCCACCGCCGCGCATTCCAAAATCCCTGGATGGGATGCCATCACGTCTTCCACTTCGTTCGGATACACGTTAAAACCCGAAACCAAAATCATATCTTTCAATCGATCGACGATGAATACATACCCATCGTCATCAATGATCGCAATGTCGCCCGTGTGCAACCAGCCCGATTCATCAATGACCTCATGTGTCGCTTCCGGGTTATTCAGATAACCTTTCATCACCTGAGGGCCTTTCACGCACAATTCACCCCGTTCTCCCCGTGGCAAGGCATTACCTTGGGCATCAATCACCTTGATTGATGTACCCGGTAGTGGAAACCCTACACTCCCCGCTTTGAACTGACCCCCTTGAAGTGGCTGGTTCACCATTACCACTGGCGAGGTCTCTGTCAAACCAAAGCCTTCATACACCTTACATCCGGTGAGGCGTTCCCATTTCTCTGCAACGGCGGTTTGCAAAGCCATGCCCCCCGCCAACGATAAGCGCAAATGGCTGAAATCCAACGCGGAAAATTCAGCGTGATTCATCAACGCCACATACAGCGTATTGACAGCCGAAATAGCGTGAAATTTATTTTTCTTCATGGTGTCTATGATGCTACCCACATCCCTTGGGTTCGTGATTAAAATACTCTCATGCCCTTGTTCTAGCGTGGATAAGCAGTTCGCCATAAAACTGAAAATATGATAGAGCGGTAAAGGCGTAATAAAACTTGAAGCGTCCGATAATTCTTGCATTAACAAGGATCGGATCTGTAACATATTGCTAACCAAATTAAAATGGGTTAACTCAGCCCCTTTCGCAACCCCGGTTGTGCCGCCGGTATACTGCAGCACCGCCGTATCTTCTGGCAGCGGATCATTGGGGGCGATAAAACGATGTCGGCGACCCTTAGCCATGGCTTTTCGATACGTTATCACGCCGGGGAGGCGATAATGCGGCACCATTTTCCACATACCGCTTGGGTGCGGGTAGCACATCCCCCAACTCAGAGAGTACAACAGTTCGTATACTCGTCTTCGGTACGGCTTCCGCGATACGATCTCCGAAATTCACCAAACTGATGAGGACTTGCGCCTCTGAGTCATTGAATTGATGGACCATCTCCCGCACCGTGTACAAGGGGTTCGTATTGATAACGATCATGCCCGCTTTGAGCGCGCCAAACAGCACAATGGGATATTGCAAGACATTTGGCAATTGAATGGCCACCCGTGTGCCCGGCTCAAGGTTCAGTACATTATTTAGAAAACTAGCAAAATCCGTTGCCAAACGTTGCAGCTCAGAAAACGTAATGGTGTAACCCAAATTGGTAAACGCCGATCGAGTCGCGTAGTTGTGGCAAGCCTCATTAAACACTTCCACAATATGCTTATAAATGCCCGCATCCTCCAAGGCAGGGCCCGACACGATTCGCGCCTCTTTCTCTAGTTGCTCAGAGGCTGAATCAGAAGCACGGGATTTCTTATCACCAGATGCATCATGGTGTGTAAGATCGGATCGTTGTTGAGACATGTCGCTCTCCTTCGTGACAACCACCAAGCTGTTGATACCGCTGATACTGAAAATATTTTCTCTATAATCATCATATTAGACTGTTTTTCAGCGTTGATACAAGCGTGCAATTAGCCAGGCTCTCCCGGTGGCGCACTCCTGACGGCGCACTCAACAGCACAGCACAAACCGTAATGCATAACTGTATTATAAATCAACGTACTCGCTCTGCTCTTACTCTACATTTCTTAGCTTGTCTCATCTGACATATTTGTCTGATTGCTTGTGCTCTCACTGTGCTGGTGCGGTTTGCCTGGCGTCATCAGGGTTACAATTGCAGTGCGCCAACTTGATTGAACACTGATGTAGAACGTTAAAAATACAAAAATAACGTGGCGAAAACCTCGAGACGATCACCGTCACAAAATTAGAAAAATAAGACCAGGCTCATAACAGAAAATCATTCGATGAACCTCAGAGTCATCTATACTGGAACGAAACTCAATGACTGGCAGTAAGCACACGACGACGGCGCACACCACCTTTTATATACTTAAAATGCTTCGAGGCATACGCTTTATGCAAGCAACGATTTTTACGATTCCAGCCATAGATGGTAAAAAAATTTTTATTCGATTGTGGCAGCCCCCGAAACACGTAAATAGCCCTTTGCCCAAAGGCATCGTACACATTTTCCATAATATTGCAGAACACTCAGGTCGCTATCACCGCACCGCACAACGCCTCTGTGATGCCGGTTACGTGGTTGTTGCACACGATTACCGTGGTCACGGCTCCACCGCGTCCAACACCAAGGAACTGGGACGATTCGCGGATCGCCACGGTTGGCAATTGATCATTTCAGACGCACACGCTGTCAATAAAGATGTGCAAGAACGCTTCCCCGAAGTGCCCGTCATCGGTCTTGGTCACTGTATTGGCGCATCGATTTTGCAAACCTACGCCACGCGACACCCGCAAAACATCAATGCGATTGCTCTATCAGCACCCATTTTTTCACATCCAATCTTTGCTCGTATGGCTACGCTGCTCGCCAGTCTCGAAAAGTTGCGGCTTGGGCGTCACAAAGAAAGTCGCTTGATCCAACAAATCGTGTTTGGTGGATTTAATCGTCAAGCCAAGGCCAAACGCACACCATTTGATTGGCTCAGTCGCAACCCGCAGGTGGCCGACAGTTACATGGCTGACCCACACTGTGGATTCATCGGCAGCACTCAAATGTGGCGGGACATTTTAACAGGAATGAGCGAACTGCACACTGATGAAATCTTTACGTTTTTACCCACTCAGATTCCATACTATCTGTTTACTGGCAGCGATGATCCCATCAGTGGCCTCAATTCCAGCATGAAACGATTGATCGCATTGTTACGTCAAACGGGCGTCACCGACCTGTCGGTTCATATCTACCCAGAAGGCCGACACGAAATGCTCCACGAGGTAAACCATCAAGAAGTACATCGCGACCTGATTCGCTGGCTGGATCGCGTCCATCACGATGCACAACAAGCAACACTGTCCACTACCATATCCTCAGGGTTGCCAATGTCATCCGAGGGCTTGTCATCCGAGGACACACACGCTGCAGCATGATCTTCATCATTGCGTCACCATTGCGGCTAAGCAGCCTCAGTCAAGCAGGGAGCGCATCATCTTAAGGAGAGCATGCCGCTCAAGCGCTGCGCCAGTCGTGAGGCATGAAAATCCGTCATGCCGGACAAAAAGTCCATGACCTTCAGATAAGAAGCATAGAGGTCATCACTCGGCGTGAAAGCTTGACTGCCTAATAAATCGTTAATGCATAACACACGACGACCCACACCGTTTCCATCTTGCGCGTGCCACGCATAGGCTGCAGACATAAACACACTGAGTAAACCGCCCATCGTCGCGTATACGCCCACTTCAATTTCGGTTTTCGGTCGGTTTTTGAAGATCTCCGTTTCAGCCACCACTTTAGCAGCCGACATAAACTCCGCCACATCCGATTCCGTAGAGATTGATAATAAGCCTGGATGATCGCTGTCCAGCGTCAACGTTTCCAGTTGTTCAGCAAACAAGGTCGCGCCGTGCTCGACGAGGCGCTCAAACAAGGGACCGCGCAACAACGCGAGCCGATCTTTGACTGAGCGAGCATAAGCGGCTTCGTTTAGCCGCTCACGCCCCACCAAAGGCGCCACCATATTCGCATAACGCGTGTATGGCAAAATATTCAATTCAACGGCGTCTTCCAGATCCAGAATGCGATAACAAATATCATCTGCGGCTTCAACGAGATACACCAAAGGATGTCGCTGATAACCCGCATTGGGTATGGGCAATAAACCCAAACGATCAGCCACGGTATCAAGAAGTTGTCGTTCCGAATAAAAACAGCCAAATTTCGCACGTCCGCCGCGCTCACAGCTGAGCCAGGGATACTTCAGCATCGCCCCCAAGGTCGGCAAGGTCAAACGCAGACCACCAGCATCCAGATGCTTCTCCAAGCGAGCCACCAAACGAAAGCCCTGTGCATTGCCTTCAAAGTTCTGAAAGTCAGCAACCTGAGCCAGCTCCGGTAAGGGATCCAAATAGTGCCAATGGTTTGGATCGCAGAACCAGTCCCGTACGGCGTCTTCGCCCGTATGACCAAAAGGGGGGTTGCCAATATCGTGGGCTAAGCAGGCCGATTGCACAATAACCCCCACGTCCTCCGGCGTCAGCGGTTTTGGCAGCACATCGTGAGCACGAAGATGCGCGCCAGCTTGTACGCCCAAACTGCGTCCAACACTGGCCACTTCGAGACTGTGAATCAAACGCGTGTGCACATGGTCGTTACTGGAAAGAGGATGAACCTGTGTTTTTCTTGCCAAACGCCGAAACGCGGGGCTGAAAACGATTCGATCGTAATCTTTTTGAAATTGACTTCGTCCGGATTCATAGATATCCGGTGCAAGCTCATCCCGATGTGCTGACGCGGACTGAGGCACACACAGGCGCTCCGGCACCAACAAACGCTGCCAACGTAATTTCATTCGCCGCCCTCCCCCGTTGCTCAGCGCTCAGACTATGTTGATTCACTTCTTTGTACTTTACTTACGAATGTACTCTCTTCTTACGAATGTACTTTCTTGGGCGGCATTGTACTCCAAGCTGCACTCAATTTCGTCTTAGCGTTCGGATGATCTTAACGGGCGACAATATTAACATATGACAACATTAACCATCCGACAGGTTATTAAATCGTTCCCGACAAGCGCTGCTGTTCTGTGGCACAGGCGATGGCGCCGTTTCCAATCCATTTAGACTGACCCAGTTTTCCAACTCATCGTCAAAGTCAAATCGGTATATGTGTTGACCCTCTCCATTGGTACCGGCGCTTTTCACAATGGCCGTGTATGGCTTACTGGTATCTGTAATCCGTAAACTCAACACCACGGAATAACCCGAATTGCCCAGCAATTCCCACGTACCCGACACGAGCGCGCCGCGCGTATCCCCATCCGATATGTCATCATCCGTGCTCCGATTTGGATCAGCGGCTGCCGCACCATCCAAATAGCGCACACACGCGGACAAAGGGCCACCTGAAGCCGTACTGCCTTCTCCAAAGTACAACTCAAGGCGTGCGTGCTTGCGTCGCATCGGATCGCTGTTATCCGGGTCGTTTACACGCAGACTTTTTCCCGACAAATCCGAGAAAGGCGTGACGGTATCGAGTACCCTCGCCGCTGTTGCTGTGGTTTCTGGAGAAGTAAAACTGTCATCTTGGATGGCCGTTAAATCGAAACGGTCTTCCCCCAGCACTTGCAATAAACTGTCACACCCAGAGCCCGTCAGACAGGTCACCGCCGTATCGATGCTGGTATCATCGCTTGGCAAGGTCACTTCATCTAACTCTCGAATCACTTTCTTTAACACCACTTCGGTGGCTCGAGCGCAGCGTTTGAACTCAAGGGCTGAAAACGTTTGATCGGCGTCGATATCACCACACAAGGCGGTGGCGACTTGAACCACTTGTGCAGCGCGACGACCCGATTGCGTTCGATTGTTGCTGCCCACCGCTGAGTTGCCCACTGGACTGTCCGTTGACGCGTGCTGTTCCGCCGCAACAAAAAGCGTTTCCGCCTGTTGCGCGACTTCGGACAATGCCGACGCATCGCTCAAAACCGTAGCAATGTCACGATCGGTGTTGGCCACAAGAAAATCCGATAAGGCCTCATACACTTGCCCAACTGGATCCACAATCGCATCACCGGAGGCATCGTGTGCAGCACGGATTGGTTCCGCCAGGACTTGTGCTGCTTTTTGCAAACGCAAAGCCGTTCGCACAAGCGTACTGTTGCTCGTGGCGATGTAGTCCACCTGTAATTCCGATTCATCCGTCACGCCCAACACACTTAGAATATGGGCTTTTTCTGTGTCATCAGCGGTCGTGGCGACTAAAGTTGTCAGCGGCGACACCACAACACCTTGCGCGGTCTCACCAAGCGTAAGCGCTACGCGCGTTGTCAATGTGCCCTCAAACGGTTCTTCCGTCACAATATCATAACCACCACGGCAACGCAGCGCCGCACTCGAAGCATTCGCGAGCGCGGACAGACAATAATCAGCCTGATCCGCCGTTGCATCGCTGGCGCAATAATCGGTGTCGGTATTGGGATTATAAGAATAATACCCTTGATTGTCCGTTAACGCGGCGGGCTCAAACGCATCGCGTTTATAATTGCCATTGGTGTCAAGAAAACACAATGCACCGGCCAAATACCCATCGAACGCCACACCACGCACCGTAGCGCTGGAGCCCACCACGCCATCATCCTGACCGGTGCCACCACAACCCGAGAGGGCCAGCGCCGCGAGTCCAAGCACACACACCGGGAACCCAACGGCACAACGGACACCACAAAAAAACGGTTTCATTTTACAGCTCCCTCATTTCATCACAATTGTTACATCACAGTTGCATCACAATTGTTGCATTAAAAATGTTGTTCAAAACCGAAATTCAAAGCGAATGTGCGCGGATACGTTTCATCGTCAATTTCAATTTTATCGAGACCATACAAGAAATCCAGATTAAAAACCCCCAATAATGTCGTGCCAAATGTCACTTGGGACAGGGCTTCTCCCGCCGTATTCTCACGATAGCCCACACGAAACCCCGGTATCCAGCGGGTCTTCGGCATAAAACTGGTGCTCAGAGACCGCCACTGCAATTCGTCGCCCACGGCATCGTTGTACGCCACGAGATCGGCTGAGCCCGCGATAAACCAATTCGAAAAAATAGCAAAAGACGCGTCCACTGTGGGGACCGTATGCATCGTGTGTTTTTCCCGACCGTTGATATCACCTCGCGTCACAAAATTCGCGGCTACTTGACAGTTTTCAAAAGCCCGCGTTCCCGTTGACGCGCTGCAATTTGTGCCAAGCACACCGTATTCGAACGAAGGCTCCACCACATTAGCCAGAGTGAATCCCACTTGGTAACGCCCGCCATCCCACAAGGCACCCACATCCACACCAATGGCGGAAGTCGAATTTTGATTTTGGTCGTATTCATCGGAAATCACATCCGAGACATCCTCATCTTCAAAACTTTCGAACGGAATAACTTGTTTGCTCAGCGCCAGTTGATATGCCTTAATTTTGCCACCCACCACCAATGCGCCTGGGAAATGACCATCGCGACGTTGCCACACAGATCGACTGAAGGTCACGCTAAAATGTGTCTGCACAGCGCTTTTAATATACAGCGATGATTCGGTCAAAAAATCATTGGAAACTTCGTCGTATTCAATCCCATCGGCGTTCAGCACGGCACCTCGAATTTGCGCCGTCGCATTCGCCTCAAGACACACATTACCCCCCAAACTGTCCATACGAAACGCCATCGGAAACGCCGGAACGAAGACATCCCACGACGTTTTGATGTAACCACTTCTGGCCATTTCTTCCAACACCGCGTTAAATCGATTGGCTTGTTCATTGGCTTCATCCAGCGACGTCACATCCGATTCCAATAAATCAACCAAATCATTAATTTCATCTTCAAAATTATCGACCTGTCCCAATTCAACAGAAAATCCCGCATTGCCCAAATAACTCATGCGAAACCGATCCGATTTGCGCAATACTTTGCTGCACGCGGCGGGATTGTGCGTCACAGACAAGAGGTGTTTTGATAAGGTCGTATTGCCCGTCGTGGCCATAGAGCCAGGGTGATACATGTACTGCCCGGCATGAGACAAATCCGCGTAAGACAAGGCGAGGCAAAGCAAGGTTAGTGTTGCAAATAAAACGGGTCGAGGGGCTGAAAACGATCGAACTGATAAACCAAGTTGCTGTGTCACGGCATATTCCTTACTGCACGGCACGAAGGAAGCAACCGAGTGGCAGCTCGATGGCAGGTCGGCATCGTGTCTGATTGATGCACCAACTTCCTTCGTCTTCTGATCTAGACAAAACACAACGGATGCATGAAACCCGCTGCACTTCTTTCTACGTTAGTTGGGTGAACACAATTTCGCCAGACTGAGCGAACACCCTTTCAGAATTGATCAGAATTAACCAGAAATGAAGTAAGGGAGCTTATTTCGGCATGGGTCCCACAACGGTAACGGGATCAATGCGTTGATCAAACCAATTCATACGCCAATCCAAATGAGGGCCCGTTACGCGCCCCGTAGCGCCCACTGTTCCAATAACTTGACCCTGTTTTACCTCTTCACCCTCGTTGACCAAAACACGCTCCATGTGCAAGAACGATGATGAAACGCCATACCCGTGATCCAGCACAATGGTGCCGCCCGAATAGTACAAATCAGCCTGAGCCAAAGTCACCAAGCCTCCTGCTGGAGCACGAACCGATGTACCCGTTGGTGCCGCAATATCAACACCAAAATGAGGGCGACGCGGTTCGCCATTGAAAATCCGCTGACTGCCATAAACACCCGTAATAGGACCTTTCACGGGCCACGAAAAAGCATGAGCAAAATCACGGCGGTCGAGGAGGCGTTCACGAGCTCGTCGCACCAACGCGGCTTCATCACGGATTCGCTTAAGCGATGCCGCACTCGGAGCCATGTATTTTTTAGCAACCCCGCTAATCCGTTGAATGTCGTACTCTCGCTTTTTCACCGTCAAATCGGTCTTCAAGATCGCGCCATTTGGCAACACCAATTTTAAGGTCAAAGGCCCTTCAAAATCGCGCCCCAAACCAAACACAAAATCCCGGTCCGGTCCCAAATTCAATTGCCGACCGAATACAAACAGCTGGCCATCTACGGTCAGTTGGCCACGCACCAAAGCGCCCGGCATAATCACCGTTTCCGGCTTGAAACGAACCCAAGCATCATGCGACGCAGCTTGAGCATGCAGCGAACTCATCAGTCCCATCAAGGCAACAAACAAAATTCGACACAGAAAAAATAAACTCCGCTTGTTAGGCTGGCCACATCCTAGCGCGGTGCGCAATCGGTTCATCGCATTCCCTCCCTCTGTCCTACAGCTAATGTCCGGCTTTCCACATCACAATACCAACCCAATTGATCATCACGAATAAGACCACTACGAACAGTAGCAGAGCGCGTTTCCCCCGAAACCGGGCCACAATCCACTTCCCCCCTTGCTCGCATCGTTCCCAGAAAGAGGTGGTTTCGATCATTTTTTCATACACGGCCTCCAAATCGGAAACCGCTTCCTCAGCCTCGATCAGCTCAGACTGAGGGGGAAGTTTACCCATTGCGCTTTGCAAATTATACAGGGCGGTGCTTGCATTTCGCACCCGATCGTGAGGCTCTATTTGTAAAAGACTTTCCAACACAGCCCGGACTTCTGATTTCACGGCTTTAAAACGGGGATGTGGGCTCAATACGGATCCCATAAAATGAGGTCGCTCACCCGCTATCAATTCATACACGATCGCACCCAAAGCAAACAAATCACTCTGTTCACTGCACGGCTCGCCCGGAACCAC
>JARRRL010000086.1:0-17938 GCA_037380725.1 Gammaproteobacteria bacterium
TGAACTGGGCTGCTGCGCCGTTTAATGAATTAGCGTGAAGGCTTCGGGTCGGTGATCGTGTGTTGGGTTGCAGTTGCTGTAAGTAACTCAGTAGAGCGGATAGAGCCAGCGCGTTCGTCAGCGTGTTCGCTTCACCGGGACTGCTCGGTGATTGTTGTGCGCGCATTAATTGTGTCAGTAATGCGTTAAATTGACGCTCAATGGTGGCGATGTCTTTATTTGCATTGGTGTTTGCATTGACATTTGCATTGGCGTTTGTATTTATGTTGTTCGCGTTTGAGTGATCCAATTCAGTGAGCAACGATGCTGCTGCACCTTGTTCGGCAGCGAAAGGGTTTGTGAGTGTTTTGGCGATCGAGAGCAGTTGCGCCAATGTGGCTTTCAAATCAGGTATGGCTTTGGCTTGCGCAGGGTGTAATTCGATCCCAGTATTCCGCGTTGTGTGATCACTCAATAATTTGGCTTCCAGGTAGATGCCGCTGTGTTGGATCAACTGAGCGAGAGACGATGGTGTCAGCTGCCGCAGCGGAACAATGTGTTGCAGTAAGTTGTCGTTCAGGGTGCGGAGTGAAGAGATCTGTTGTTGGAGCGCTGCGTTGTGAGGCGGCGCTTGAGTCGTCAGTGTACTGAGTAGCTTCTGCAGATCCTGCTGTGCGTTTGCAATCCCCGTATTGTATGGAGCGAGTCGTGTGAACGTTGAAAGATTTTGCGACAAGGTATACTGGAGAGCGGGTGTTGTGCTCAATACCAACAGACGACCATCGGCTTGAGGCTGTAAGGTGAGCGCCGTGCCAGGGCTGAAAGTGTGCGAAGCCGCTAAAGCAACGTGTTGGCCGCCAATTTGTACCTGAAGCGTGTATGGCGTGGAAGTGGGAGGCGCTGTGGATGTTCCGGTGGATGCCGTGCTGCTGAGAACGATGGCCGGTGTGCCGGTGGCAAGGGTGTGTATGAGCGTCTGGGGTATTGCATCTGGTCTAGTGGGTGCGGTGTTCGTGTAATGCGTGGAGTTTGGGGCTGGGGTGTTGGGTGTCGCAGCGGTGAGGACGTAAGCGGTAGTGGATGTGGGCGCCGTGTATCCGGTGTACGCCATATGCTACTCCCGGGTTGTATGCTGGGGCGATGGCTTGCTGACGGTCTAATTCCCTGAGTATAGAGTAAGACAGACCTTGAGGATCGAGGGTTCGGGTGGTGGTGGTCGTTGGATTCTGGGTATAGCTGGAGCAGGAAGAACGATGGAGCGGGATTGAGGGTGATAAGAGCATTTGTGTTTTCAATTGGTTATACTTACTTATACTTAAAGTTTGATGGGTAGAATGGTGTCAGCGGAGTGCTTATGTCTTTTGTGTTGGAAGCGGAACAGCTGTGCGTTGACATCGATGACCATGAAATTTTTTCGAATTTATCATTTCGTGTCAGTGGTGGGCAGTGTGCGCATATTACGGGACCGAATGGCAGTGGGAAGTCCACGTTATTGATGTTGTTGTGTGGTCTCTTTGCGGATTACCGAGGTCAGTACCGGTGGCGCTGTGAGGATGAGACGCTGCAGCCGGCGTTATTGTGTGAACGGCTTATTTTTATGAGTACGAAGTCCGGTATTCATGAGGCGCTGAGTCCAGAGGAAAATCTAGCGTGGTATGCTGCCTTGATGGGGGTACGCCTCACGGCGAAACAACGACGTGAGGCCTTGGCTCGTGTTGGCCTCCAAACCGGTTTCAGCAGACCGGTCGCCACCTTGTCCAGTGGGCAGCGACAGCGTGTTAAATTAGCCCGTTTGGGCATAGCCTGGCGCCCATTTTGGTTGCTGGATGAACCGTTTACCGCGCTGGATCACGCAGCGGTGGCTGACTTGGAAACGCGACTGATCGATCATGCGAAAGCGGGTGGTTTAGTGTTGTTCACTTCGCACCATCGTTTAGCGCATATTCGACCAAATGTGAAAATTCAACTGGCTGTTGGCGGCATCCTGTCTTCAGAGAACATGGATGTAGGCGTACAAGGTTAATCCGAAATGAACGAGGCTGAGACACTTGATGCGAGATTTTCTGCATGTGTTGTGGGCGGTGGCGCGCCGAGAATGCGTGTTGACCGTGCGTGCGCCGACGCAGTGGTTACACCCGGTGGTGTTTTTCACTATGGTGATTGTGTTGTTTCCACTGGGGATCAGTCCTAATCAGGCAGCGCTCAGTCCAATCGCGGTGGGTGTGATTTGGATTGCTGCTTTATTGGCCAGTATGTTGGGGTCGGAGCGCTTATTTGAAGCGGATCATCAATCGGGTGCATTAGAGCAGATGGCGTTATCATCGGTGTCATTGTACTGGGTGGCGCTGATCAAAGTGTTTGTGCATTGGTTGTTTGCGGGACTACCGCTGGTGTTGCTTGCGCCTTTGTTGAGTTTGTTTTTGTTTTTACCAATGAATGAGGTGTGGGTGGTCGTGCTCAGCTTATTGCTGGGGACACCGGTTTTGGCATTTGTGAACGCGATTGGAGCGGCGATTACTCTATCTACACGAGGCGGGAGTGTGTTGTTACTGTTGATTTGTCTGCCGTTACAGATTCCCATCATTATATTCGCTACTGGAGCAGTCAAAGCCTTTAGTGAGGGTTTACCCTATGAGGGTTATTTGGCTGTACTGGCAGCTCTATTAAGTCTTTCTGTGGTGCTGTCGCCTGTGGCCATCGCTGCTGCATTGCAGGTGGGCGTTCAAAATCGATAACGTTGTTGATGAAAGAGAGGTTTTAGTCTGTGTGGGATTGGATTAAACGCACCTATCACCGTTGGGGTTCGCCCCGATATTTTTACCAATATGCACGGCGCGGTATGGTGGCGGCGGGTCTGATTGCCGGGGTGAGTCTATTGGTTGGGTTGATTTGGAGTTTGGCGTTTGCACCGCCGGATTATCAACAAGGCAATAGTTTTCGAATTATATACATTCATGTTCCGGCAGCCAGCGTGGGGATGGGCTTCTATGCCCTGATCGCGGGGTGTGCGTTTGTGTCGTGGGTGTGGAAGATGAAAATGGCCGATGTCGTCGCTGAAGCGGCTGCGCCGATCGGGGCGTGTTTCACCTTTTTGTCGCTGTTTACGGGGGCGGTATGGGGTAAACCCACATGGGGAACTTATTGGGTGTGGGATGCGCGTTTAACGTCCATGTTGATTTTGTTGTTCTTGTATTTAGGGTTGATGGCATTGCGTCAATCCATTGCCAGTACCTCGGCCGGCAATAAAATGTGTAATTTGCTGGCGATGGTTGGCGCAATTAACTTACCCATTATCAAATATTCGGTGGAATGGTGGAACACCTTACATCAGCCTGCCACATTTACCATCACCGACAGTTGCCATGATCACGACGGCTTTTGAAACAATTGATGCTTTTTGGGCGATGGGTGGTCATGGTTTTTACGTGTGGGCTGCTTATGGCATGTGGTTTGTGACACTGGGTGTCTTGTTGGTGCAGACTGCCGTGGCGCGCCGCCGAGTGCGCTCTCGCTTGCGACTCTATTACGAGGAGCAAACGATTACGAAAACGTTTATGAGGGACAAGCGGTAAAAAGTTAAAACAATGTCAATAATATCAGTAATGTTAATGAAGCCGAGTGGTAACGATTAGTCAAGCTCAATCGATACGCTTAACGCAGACACGCTTAACCAAAATAGTTTAAAGATGTGGTGACTCATGAATAAGGTGCAAAAAAACCGAATGATCATTATTGTATTGATTATATCGGGTGTGGTGGGCGCGGTCGCGCTGTGGCTCTATGCACTGCGTTCAAATTTAAATCATTTTTACACCCCCTCGGAGCTGATCGCGGGTGGGGTTGAGCCCGGGCGCAGCATTCGTGTGGGCGGCATGGTCGAAACGGGTTCCGTGAAACGTGTTGGAGATGACTCTTTGGCGGTGACATTCAAGGTCAGCGATGGTGCAGCAGTGATTGGCGTATTCTACGAAGGCATTTTGCCTGACTTGTTTCGCGAAGGGCAAGGCATTGTGGTTACGGGCGTTTTTGAAAACAATCGTGTTACAGCTACGGAAGTGTTAGCAAAGCACGATGAGAACTATATGCCGCCCGAGGCGATGGAAGCCATGAAGCGCGCTGGACAACCGGTGGAAACCCCTGCTAAACCGAATTCGTACGGGGGTGCGAGTCAATCCGATTAGACTTTTTTTATTACTATTCAGTCGCACCTTCAATGATCTGGGCGGTGCTGTCGAAGCGTAGCGTCCGGGTCTCTCGTGACGCACTATACTTACTTTCATGATGGACCAGGCCAGGTTCTGGACTGAGCTTTTGCATCTCAGCGTGAGTGAAAGCGGAGTGATACTGAATGATTCGATTTAGTCCTCAAAGTCTTTTGCAACTGTCTAAGCTGAATCGCGCGGTACAGAAATCAAAAGGTATCAAACATGACATCAGCGATGAGGCGGGAATTCAGCGACTGTTGCATTTCGTTCAAGCGAATCCAGATGACGCGTTTAACGACCTATGCCACGCTTTTTTGAACGAATTATCGCCGACGGAGCGTCAAGAGATTCTTTGAATGGTGGATGAGCGTATGAGCGATTATTTGGTGGTTTATCGCGGTGAAGTGCGAGCAGGGTGTGAAGAAGCGGAAGTGCGTCGACGAATGGCCGCCTTGTTTAAGAAATCCGAAGCGCAAATTGCGGCGTTGTTTACGGGTCAGCGTGTGGTGGTGAAATGCGGCTTGACCTTAAAAAAAGCGGAACAGTATTGTCAGGCTATGGCTCAAGTTGGGGCTGTTGCTTCTGTGGAGCAGCAGCAAGCGAAGGCGGAATCGACGTCTCGAGATCAGGGCTTGGATGTGGGGCGGATCATCGCAGCACGAGTGAACCATCAGGCTATGGGGGAGCTCAGTGATGTAGAGATTGCGCCACTGGGCGCAACCTTGGATCAAACCGAACCTGTACCGGTGCAAGCGGTTGATGTGAGTCATCTGGCGCTGATTGATTCCAAAGGATGATCGATTTGTTTGCCATTCTTCATTCTTATTTTTGGTGTTAAAGTTTTCGGCTGTTTTTTGTTGGACGCTGTGCTATTCTATTGACACAAGATTGATTGCTCTATCAGTTTCTGGTCGGTTTGCAGCGTAAATAGCTTTGTCTTCTCGCTTAGATCTTCTGTGGTCTGTGTGCGAATGCTGTTGGATTAGGAGGTACGTGTTTCTCCGATGTCGTTAAAGAATCGTTTGTTTAAACGTGGTCTTGCTACGTTGTTGAGCAGAGAAATGGGAGCTTTGCCTGTAGCCCGTTCAATGGATAATGAAGGTGAGGTTTGCCCGTTTGACTTGTCACGGCGCTTGGATGAAGTGATGGCTCGTCACACCCTTTGTAAAAATCGTTTGAATGGCTCCGTTGAGCTTCGTGCACGCGTTGCTGTGTTGCAAGAATGGCAAAAGTCTCGTGTGGCGCGAACGTACCATCGGTTTCTCCATCATAAGGCGCTGGGGCAAGCAACGCGGTTCGTGCTGGAAGAGGCGTATGCTGGTCCTGAGCATGACGCCTTGATTGCGGAAATTGAACGTGTAGCGCCTTATTTGGTCCGTATTTTTCCGGTGCCGTTGGTACAAATTGCGTGTGATATCTTAATGTTAAACGTAATTACTCTGGAGCTTGATATTGCCTTAGGTGAAGCGTGGACCGCGGAAAGATTACCCTGGGAAGATGCCTGTGAATTGACGGTATCAGCGTATGAGGATTTGTTTTGTACTGTGGGGCAATTTGATCGACGCCGAGAGCAATTGGGTTTGATACGTAAATTGGGAGACAGCATCGAGTGTTACTTGGGCAGTCAATGGATTTACGCGGCATTTAAAGTGGCTCAGTTTCCAGCGAAGGCTTTGGGTTTAACCCAGCTGGTTGATTTCATGGACAGTGGTTTTATGGCCATACATGCGTTGCCAATACCTGGTTCGGATTTGGTGTCGATCATCGCGGAATCAGAAATGGGCTATTTGGAGCGTTTGTCCTGCGGTGAGCGCGGTGTGTTGGGTCAGTCCGTGTGCGCCGAGACGGATCAAGCGTGTGATGCACTGATGTCGCGCGCGACCAGGCAGGCGCTTAGTGACGAGGCGCACCAATCCAGCTCACGCAAAATCAACGTGGCGTAATCGGTGTTAGAGATCGTTTATGCCATTTATTTTTAAGACTTTCATGGCTCAATCCTGAGGCTTGTTCTGGGATAGCCATCACCGCATTTTTTGCTGCTTTACCTCGAATTCCCCTTCTTTATTTTATCTTCGAAAAAACAATATATTACTTTACAGCTTAACCTGTTTTTCAGGTGCGAGAGCGCCTGATGGTCTCGATGAGCGCACGGATTGTGAATCGATAGTTCTGTATTTGTCTTTTTTTATGTGATCTTGTTTGAATAAACTAAACTAAGTAAAGATAGTGAATAAGCGGATGCAAGCAGTCAGTCCGAATGCGCTGACGGTGGTCGCGCGCAAGGTGATGGATGAAAAAACGAAGTAATCAGTGGATTATTGAACGACGTGCTGTGAGAAACAGGAATTGTTGCTCGATGCTCAGTCGTCTGCGCTTTTTTCTTTTTCGTCTCGGTTTGCTCTTTGCCGCGTTGCTGGTGTCTGCGTCATTCTCTTCCGCGCCACTGCTTGCGGCGGTGCTGCCAGATGGCGTGACCCTACTGTCTAAACGGATCGACGTGGGGGGAGACGGATCGTTACGTGATTTTCCTCAGTATGTTGAAGTGCTGCCCGATGCGATGGAATTGGAAGAGGTGATCGATTCGACGGCATGGCGCACACCGGAGCGGGTACACACCTGGTTTCAACCAAGACAAATTTATTGGTTTCGATTTGGTATCGGCAATGCGTCTGCTCGGGCTCGTAAAGTGTTGTTGGAGGTGAATGCGCAAGCCAGTTTGGTGAATTTTTTTATTTTTGATCACCGAACACAGGGGTACACCTCAGTTGTGATCAGTGCGGATCAACCTTTTTCTAAGCGCTTAGTGGATCATCGTGGCATGGTGCTGCCGATTGAGCTACAGGCTCATGAAGAACGAGATGTGTACGTTCGTGTGCGGGGACGTTTAACGCCGCACGAGGCGTTAACGTTATGGCGTGAGTCAAATTTTTTGTTTGTAAATCAATTAAATAGTATTGAGTTGGGCTTAATTGCCGGCGCCCTTTTGGTGCTGGGATTAGTCGGTGTGGCGATGCATTATTTGGCGCGTGAGCGGCAATTTTTATTTTTTGGACTCTATGCCGCAGCGGCGTTGCTCTATCTCATCAGTGACACGGGATATGGTTTTCAGTATGTGTGGCCAAATCACGTGATGTGGAATCAACTGAGTGTGGCGTTGTCGTCCTGTTTGTTGCTGGCCTTGGCCAGTGTATTGGCTCGTTACCACGTCGGTCCAAACGCCAGCCAGTTGTCGATCGTATTGAGTGCAGCGGGCGTGGTGTTGGGAGCTGTATTGGGATTTGCAGCGCTGCTTTTGCCAGAAGGGAGTGCTTTGGGCCTCGGGAGATTGGCTTTGGCTCTGTTGTGTTTAATGGCTGTGTCGATTGTGGTGTCCCATTCGATGGCGGAGGGGCGGGCAGGATTGCGTGCGTTCAAAGCGCCTCAAGAATGGATGTTTGTGATGAGTTTTATCGTGTTGGGCGTTTTGTTGCTGAGTGTGCTGGGGCTCAGTGAAAACAGTCGAGTGATGAAATTTTTTGTTCATGTCGTGTGGCCTATACAGTTGATGATGATCATAACGGCGTGGTCTTTACGATTGCGCGCTCAGATGGCGGTACGTGTTGATAAATATATTAAATCTTTAGAAGAGCGTTATGAGAAGAAACGCATGGAGCAAGAGCTGTTAAGTCAAACCATGTACGATGTGCTGACGGGCTGTCCGAATCGCGTTGCGTTACTGCGCTGTCTTGAGCAAAACATTAAAGCGGCTCCGCATCGTACGGTGAGTGTTGTATTAATTTATTTGGATCGTTTCAAGGAGATTAACAATACACTGGGACATCACAATGGGGATGAGTTGCTGAAGCGAGTAGCCAGGCGTTTGAATGGCTTGGCGACACAAATGCCGGGTGTGATGAATCTGGAGTTGCGGGAAGGAAAATACGCGTCGTTGGCGGCCATAGATGGTGTTGTTTTTGGTATGTTGCTTCAGGACTTGGGGAAAGAGTGTTTGGCCAACGCGAGTGAGCAAGTATTGCGAAGTCTGAGTTATCCTTTTGAATTTAAACGTATGACTTTGGATATTTCACCTCATCTGGGTATAGCCACCGTCCCGAGCCATGGGAAAGGCGCTACGGAGTTACTCCAACATGCCTATGTGGCAGTGGCCTTGGCGCAAGAGCGTGATGAGTCGGTTGTCTATTATACGCAGAAGCTGGATCCTTACAGTGCTCGTCGATTGACCTTGGTTGCTGAATTGAAGCACGCGCTGCACATCGATGAGTTGGAGTTGTTTTACCAGCCGCAAGTGGATGTTAAGCAGAACGTTGTAATTGGGGTGGAGGCCTTGCTGCGTTGGGTTCACCCCAAGCATGGTTTTATTTCGCCCGATGAATTCATTCCGGTAGCGGAAAAAACGGGTGTGATTAAGCAGTTGACGTCGTGGGTGTTGGAAGCGGCGATGTGTGAGGCGGCCAAATGGTACAGTCGTGGTGTGTTGTTGCGCGTATCCGTCAATTTATCCGCGAAGAATCTGCATTCACCCGAATTACCAAAACAGATATTTACTTTATTGAAAAAATTCGAATTACCACCGGAAGCCATTGCATTGGAAATCACTGAAACCGCGATGATGTTGGATCCGGCTCGCGCTTTTCGCACCATATCGGAATTGCACGATTATGGCATTCGTTTAAGCATTGATGATTTTGGGACTGGGTACAGTTCGCTGGCTTATCTGAAGCAGCTTCCCGTCAGTGAGATTAAAATAGATCGTTCTTTTGTGGGTGGAATGTGTCGTGATACGGGTGATCAAGTGATCGTGAACACGACGCTGAGCATGAGTCACAACTTGGGCCTGGAGGTGGTGGCGGAAGGCGTTGAGGATGAGCGAACCTTGATTGCCTTAAAGCGCTTAGGGTGTGACATTGCGCAGGGGTATTATATCAGCAAGCCCATTCCGAGTCCGGAGCTGGAATTGTGGTTGCGGCGGTGTCGATATCATTTAATCACGGGGGATATGCCGCCTGACTTAGCGGCGGGCTAGGGCGGAGTAAGCGTCAGCGCGCTGAGCAATCGGTACACCTGCGGTGTTTGTCATGGCAGCTACTGTTCAATATGTGAACGTATCTTGGGAAGTATTGCCAGTGTTATGCCAATCGTAAAGTGGATCATGGGGCCGGGAAAAAGCGCTGATTGTGTGTGGGTGGTGGGTATGTTGGCGAAGAGAATAAAGCTGCAAACAGCGCCGATCATCCACGGATTGCAGTCAAAGATCAAATAGGTCAGTAGCAAGGCGGTGCTTGCGGCCATGAGGGGGGTGTTGGGAAAGCGCATAATGGATAAAATACCACCATCGCCGGACAGCTTAAAACACGTAAACATAAACAAAAATATGACAACAAACCGCATGATTCCGCTGTTCATAGGGTGATGCTCCAAAACGGCAAATTCACAGCCATTATGTGTGTTATGGCCAAATATGTCTTTTGTAAACACTCAGTTTTTTGTGCCAATTATGTTGCTATGTGTGTACGAATGCGGCATCGTGTTGGGCGCTGCGGCGGACTTTTCCAGAGTAGCTTTTTCGGAGTAACTTTTTCAAAGTAAGAAAGAGTAAGAGTAAGAGTAAGATTGTATTAAATATTTTCATTTTTTTCTCTGATCATGCATTTTAGAATGTTTCGCTTGAATTTGTTTTTGGCAGCAGGCAGAAAGGTGCTTGTGCTTGTCAGAGTGATGAATGGCTAGATCTAGATATTGTCGTGTAACGGACGCGATGAGGGGGGGAATTATGCTGCGTATTGTGCTGTTTATGGCTACGAATGTGGCGGTGTTGTTGTTGGCGTCGGTGATGTTCCAGGTCTTGGGGGTAGAGGCATGGTTGTGGCGGCAAGGCCTTGCTGTCAACATAACGGGATTGTTGGTTTTTTCGGCGCTGCTGGGGTTCGGTGGTTCTTTTGTGTCGTTGTTGATGTCCAAAACCATTGCGAAACTCAGTACGGGTACCCGCACGATTGGTGTACCACAAACCGAAGCAGAACGTTGGCTGGTGGCTACGGTAGAGCAATTGGCGCGAGAGGCTGGCATCGGGATGCCTGAGGTGGGTATTTTTCCGATGCAGCAGGTAAACGCTTTTGCGACAGGGTGGAGCAAAAATAACGCGTTGGTGGTGGTGAGCGAAGGCTTATTGGCGCGTTTTGATCAGTCAGCGATTCGAGCGGTCTTGGCGCATGAGATTGCTCACGTGGCCAATGGCGATATGGTCACGATGGCTTTGCTGCAAGGGGTGTTGAATACCTTCGTGCTCTTTTTGGCGCGCCTTGTGGGTCTGGTGGTCGATCGAGTGCTGTTTAAGAATGAGCGTGGGTATGGGATGGGCTATTTTATGGTATCGATGTTGGCTCAAGTGGTGTTAGGTGTTTTAGCAACGGTGATCATCAGCGCGTTTTCGCGTTATCGTGAATATCGTGCCGATGCGGGAGGGGCATCATTGGCTGGTCATCGAGCGATGATTCATGCGCTGCAGTGTTTGCAACACGAGCAAAATCATCCGGCACCTTTGCCTGAAGCCCTGTCCGCTTTTGGTATTCGGCATTCGGCGTCGAGTGTGCTGGCGCATGTGTTTAATACGCACCCGCCGTTGTCGAATCGCATTCGCGCTTTAGAGAAAGTCGCTGCTGCGTCGTGACATTGTGTAGGTTCATCGTCATGTGCCTTTACTCGATCACATAACAGGGGTGGTAGTCGTTTTCGCCCAGTTTCATGCGTCCTTGGCTTATGAATCCTTTCATGAGTTCGTCGAGTAGTCTCATGAGCTTTTTGTCACCGCGTATACGGTATGGACCGTGTTGTTCAATGAGTTTTAGTCCGGTTTCTTTTACATTCCCAGAGACGATACCGGAAAAGGCGCGACGTAAATTGGCGGCCAGTAAGTGTGTGTCCAAATCAGGGGTGATGGCCAGTTGATTCATGGCGTCGTGAGTGGGGAAAAACGGCATTTGGAAATCATAAGGAATGTGCAGTAACCAATTGAAATAATAAGCGTCTTTGAGATTGCGTCGGTGTTCGAGGACGGTTTTGACGCCGTGTTTCATTTCAATGGCGACCTGGGCGGGATTGCCAATGATGATTTTATATCGCTTGGTGACCTCTGGCCCTAATGTTTGGCGGATAAACGTGTCGATGGTATTAAAATAATCTTGTGATTCTTGAGGGGCCGTAAAGATCAGCGGGAAAGGGAGGTCTTTGTTTTTAGGATGGGTCAGGATACCCAATAGATAGAGAATTTCTTCGGCGGTACCCACGCCGCCAGGAAAGACAACGATACCGTGCGCCATTCGAACGAACGATTCCAAGCGTTTTTCGATATCGGGCAAAATAACCAGCTCATTGACGATTGGGTTTGGCGATTCTGCCGCAATGATATCGGGTTCGGTAAGGCCGATGTAACGACCGAAATGAATGTGCTGTTTGGCGTGGCCGATGGCGGCTCCTTTCATGGGACCTTTCATGGCGCCGGGGCCACATCCGGTGCCGATGTTGAGACCCCGCAATCCCATTTCATAGCCTACTAATTTGGTGTAATCGTATTCGTTCCGCGTGATGGAGTGACCGCCCCAGCAAATAATCAATTGGTTTTTGATTCCGGTTTTAAGCACTTTGGCGTGTCGTAAGATCCGAAAGACGACATCGGTGATGCCTTCCGATGTGTTCAAGTCCACATCGGGATCGCTTTTCAAATGACTGTGCAAGTAGACCACATCACGCAGTACGGAAAACAATTGTTCGCGAACCCCTTGGATGATTTCACCGTCGACAAAAGCGGTGATGGGTGCGTTGCGCATGGCCAGTTTGACCCCGCGCGATTGTTGAATCACTTGAATATCAAAATCCGCGTGTGCCGCGAGAATGCGCGCTGCATTATCTTCCATGGAACCGCTGTTTAATACCGCTAAAGCACAACGGCGAAACAAGTCGTACAGGGGGCTGGATTTATCACTGAGCAGCGTGTTGACTTCTTGGGGGGACAGCAGTCCCATGACTTTACCCGGTGCGATGCTGGCGTCGACTTTGCCAGTTTGATACGCTGGCTTGCGTGGCGTGTCGCATTCACGTTCAGGCACGGTTTTAGTGTGTGATTTCTTTTTTGAGGTCATGATGACAACGCCTTATATTTTGTGATCATTTTGTCCAAGCGATCTGTGCAGTGACTGTATGGATGAACGCAATCGATTAACGCAATGTCTCCAAAATTTTAATTTTCAGTTAAATCAGCTAAGTGTATACCGATTGCTCCTGCCTATCACGTTTTATTTCAATATGAATAACCCAGAGCGCGTGATGTCGAAACCGCGATGAGGCGCTTGAGCTATTGTCTTTATATGTTCTGCATTCCTGTCGCATTCAGTTCGCATTTGTTCCGATTTGATGTTGTTTTGCCTCTGGTTTCTGGTTGTTGTGTTAAAAAGGTGTATTGTATTCTTGATATTAAATGGTTTCCGATTAAAGGGCTAGCTTCTATCATTGTTAAATGTATCATGTATTAAATGTACCTGGTTTTGTGCAGATGGCTTCGGTGATGGCTGTGATCGGAGTTGGCTGGGTGGGAAAGGCATGATGTCTGGTGGTGAATTGGATGTGAAGTTGGTGGGATCATGAAGAACCAAGTGAAGTCGAGGCGCCGAGGCGTCGTGTCTTGGCCGTCCTTGTACTGGGGCACTGTTGTGTGTGCGGTGCTGTTTCTGGTCGGCATGGTGCTGGTTAATCTGTACTTTTCTGTTTTATATAACCAGAAAATTGATCAAGAGACTGTGCAAGCGATACCGGAGCAGGCGATACCACAAGCGGGTGCCGAACCCGCTTATACCGGGCCGCATCCCGCACACTTGATTCGTCCAAAAGATCCCTTTCCGTATCCCATTCCAGTGGGGGGGACGGGGCCCGTCGAGTCCTTGTTCTCGGGACCCTTACAATATCCGTTTTTGTGTGGTGTGGCCCGCTCAGGATTGGGTCAACCGCTGGTGGATAATCAAGAGCACGTGGGTATGCCGGTTTATCAAGTAAATCCGGATACGGGGAAACGCACTCATGTGCTTGTTGGGTACAGTAAAGACTGTCAAGTTCCCACGCAAATTATGTATTTTTACAAGCCACGCGGTTCGGATCAGTTTAAGCGCTTTATCGAGACAAGCGATGACGTGGATACCATTGAGTGGAAAGGTCAGACGATTCCTTTTGTTGTGCGGGTAGTGGTGGGGACCATCAATCGGTTTTTCTATGTGCTGGTACCACGTATTGGAATCAACGCTTGATCTATCGATTTCGAGGGGGCGTTGGCATCGGGAAACGACAAGGTCGTGTGGGCGTGGCGTCTTTGTTGAATCGAGATCAGGCTTTATTAGAAGCGGGATACGCGTTGGCGTATTCCACGGGAAATCAAACGTCTAATCATTATAATTTGTGGTTGGCTGAAGAAGTGGCCATGCGGGTGAAGCATCAGTTTGTGGCGCGCTATGGCAAACCGTTGCGGACATTGGGTATGGGTGGCTCGGGGGGTGCCATTCAACAATTGATTATTGGACAAAATAATCCGGATTTGTTGGATGGTGCCTTGGCGCTCTATGCGTATCCGGACATGATTACCCAGACGATTTACGCGTTTGATTGTGAATTGTTGGAATACTATTTTGATGTCACGGCGGGGCAAGAAGAATCGTGGCGGCAGTGGAAAAATCGGATGGCGATTCAGGGCTTAAATGCTGAGGACGGTTACGAGAATTCCTACACGCCGTATTATAATTTGGCGCGCCTCGTAAAGGGTATTTGGCCTCCGGTGGCGGGAGGTATGAGCGAGTGTGTGAACGCGTGGCGGGGTTTAGCACCGTTGGTGAATAATCCACATTTTACTCACTTGGCTAAATATTACGATCCGGATGTATTGCGTCACTCACATTGGACGCATTGGGATGATCTGAGACACATTTATGGTGTGCGTGAATCGGGTTATGCGCGACAAACGTGGGATAACGTGGGTGTCCAGTATGGACTGCTTGCCTTGCGCGATGGCGTAATATCCCCCGACGCTTTTTTGCACCTGAATCGTCATGTGGGTGGGTGGAAACCACCGGAAGCTTTCCAGCAGGAGCGATATTGGAAAATCGTTTCTGGAACGAGTTTGTTTGAGTTCAGCCCATGGAGTGAGCACAACATGTGGCAGAGCAAATCGAATCGAACCGCACCACGAACCTGGGGTGATCGCGAAGCGATTGAAGCGGCATTTCGATCGGGCCATGTGTTTATGGGTAAGATTGATCTGCCTGTGATCGATCTGCGACATTATTTGGAAAAACGATTGGATATGCACCATCTTTCCGCGTCGTTCTCCATTCGACAACGCATACAAGCCTTTTCAGGTTCGGCGGATCAGCACGTTATGTGGGTTGCTGAAGACCCGTATAAACCGATTGTGGAAGCGATGCGGAGCTTGGATGACTGGGTGGCGGCGCGCGAGCAGTATGCCAATCGGTCTGTGTCAGCGGCGCGTCCGGCGGATTTGATGGACACCTGTTTTGATAGTCTAGGTCATGTTGTTGCGAGTGGTGACGATGTATGGGATGGCGCATGGAATGGTCGAGCAGCGGGTGCATGTATGCAGGCGTATCCGGCGTATCGCACTTCGCGCATCGTCGCCGGCGCTGGTTGGGAGGGAGATGTTTTTCACTGTGTACGGAAATCCGTTGATCAGGCTCTGGCGGATGGGGATTATCGTCCGGTGGATATGACGCCTTACCGCGAGGCGTTAAAGATGGTTTTTCCGGATGGTGTCTGCGATTACCGGCAGATGAGTAATGAAAAGATGGCGGTGTTGACGGAATTACATCAACAAGACGTTCATCCCACTGTGGGGCCTGTTCTGAAACCGTTTATGGCGAACCATGCTTCTCACCCGGCC
Source organism: Gammaproteobacteria bacterium (assembly GCA_037380725.1). Lineage (GTDB taxonomy): Bacteria > Pseudomonadota > Gammaproteobacteria > Pseudomonadales > JANQJO01 > JARRRL01. The sequence continues at coordinate 15,115 of JARRRL010000086.1, forward strand.
ACACGTGATTCGGTTGCAGCATCGCGTGTTGAATGAGAGTATGGCGTGTCCACGGTAGGCTGATCGCATGATCGGTGTTGCCGTACTTGTTGCGCCATACTAAGAAAAGGAGCGAAAGAGAATGGGCGTTAAGTTTTTGTCAGATCAGTGGTTTGAGCACGTCGAGGCTGCAAGAAAGGCGATCGATAATTTTGAGGTTCCGCCGGCTTTGCAACGCGTTACCCTCAACATTACGGCGACCCATGATGGTGATGAGGTCCGGTGTTGTATGGCGGGTGGCTTGTTTCAACAAGGGCATATAGAAGATGCGCCTGTCACGTTGGTGTTACCTCGAACGCTGGCGTATCGTATTTTTATCGAAAATGATCAAGGCGCGGGCATGCAGGGATTCATGAGCGGGGAGTTACGGGTACAGGGTGATATGAGTGTGATCATGGCGCTTCAGAGTGTAGAGCCTTCGAAAAGTCATCGCGAATTTCAGGCCGCTGTGCAAGCCTTTACGGAGCAGTAACCGTAACGCGTTCTGGTTTATATTAAGCGTTTTTATAAGCGATCTTTATTGTTCAGCTCGGTGTCGACTTGTGAGGCGCCCAGCGGTGAACAGCAGGACGAATAGACTCAATATTGGCAGCAAATTAAGGCTTCCCCCTCGGCTTCCTCCGCTGCTTCGAGCTGTGGACGATTGGACCGTTATGGAGACATCGGATGATGCGGTAACGCCGGCGTCGTCCGTCACACTGAGCCGAAACGCCAGTGTGGTGTCCTCGTTGGGTGTGGTGAATGTGCTGGTGGCTGAAGCGGCATTTTGGAGCACCACCGATGGACCGTCGGTTTGTGTCCACATGTACTGGATGATATGACCATCACGATCGCTGCTGTTTGCGCCATCGAGTGTGACGGTGGTCCCAGGGGATACGGTGGTATTCTGAACTTGGATCGAAGCGAGTGGCGGCGCGTTGACGACGATGACGACAAAATCACTGCTGCTGTTTGCTTCGTCGTCTGTGACGGTGACTTTGATTGTGATGTCATCACCATCGCTGGGCGCGGTGATTTCGATTTGTCCTGGGGTGCTTTGCGTGATTTCCTGAGGGATGCCGGACACTTGTTCAAACGTGTATTGGGTGATGACGCTGCCGGTGCTGCTGCTGTTTGTGGCATCCACTGTGATGGTGTTGCCACCGACGGTGGATTGATCGGGTCCAGCCTCTGCGGTGACCGTGTCTTGTACGTCGGCGGCTTGGGTTGTGGTGCTGAGCGTATTGTTTTGTGGTAAGGAGTCGACGATTTCACCAAATACTTCAGCTATATGCGTGAGCGCAGTGGGGCGGCTGTGTTGCAGGGTCAGGGTAACGCGGTGTGTGGCGCCCGGTTCAAGAACGCCTACGGTGCATTCTACGGTGTTACTGTTAACGGAGCACTGGCCCCCTTCCGCTGTGCCTGATTGGTAGCGGGTATCGGTGGGTAGCGTATAGGAAAGCCTGGATTCTGGTGCTGAAAAATCACCGTTATTGGTGACGCTGAATCGGTATATGACATCGGTATTCAGGGGGGCGGGGTTGGCGCTGGGTGCGAAACTAATGGACAAATCGGCGAGTGCTCCCCAGCCGACATCCGCCAGCACAGCGGCGGCTAATCCGGGGGTGTGTATGGGGGTGGTGTAATAAGGCTCCATCAAATCATCGGGTTCGAAAGACGTATCGGGGTGTGACACGCTGGCACCGAGTTCGATGGTTTCTGGCGCATATAACGCCATGCTATCGTCGACCGCGCCTTTGGCATACTGTGTGGCGTACCGGTTGGCTTGTGTGCCGGTCCACAGCAGTTCGCCGGAGCGCGTCATGGCGGATAGCCGTTGGGCATTGCTCATGGCGGTGAATTGGCTCGGTTCAGCGTTTTTTAACGTGATAAGACTGCTGTAATTGTCGGGTAAGGCCTGTTGTAGGCTACTGTTGTAAAGTTGAGCGCCCGATTCCAAGTCAACCAAACTGATGAAGCCCAAACCGTGGATAAATTCATGCAGGGCCACCGTGACGAGATCAAATCGATTGTTGAGTGTTGTCTCACTGATGGTGTCGCCGTCCAGTCCGTAGTACCACGAAACGCCGGTTAATACATCATCGGAGTCGACAGAACTGTTAAATTCGGCGTCGATGTCGTAGCAGGATGCGACGCTTTGGTTGCTGGACTGGCAGTCGGTGTCCGAGATGAGATCGGCACCGAACAGTTTGTTGGCCAGTGCTTGCCCATACCAGGTTGCACTGAGGGGGGCGCCTGAGAAGTCGTAGTGAAAGGTGTTGGGTCCTGCGGCGGCGAGAGGGGCGGCAAACGAGGTACCACCCTGGTCGGTAAACTTGACGCTAATTTCAATGGTTACATCACTGGCCAGCATGATCTCTAGGAGGTCGGCGGCGTAGCGTAGAGCGTTCTGGCGTTGTTCACCGAGCGTGGAGCCGGAATTGCCGCCTTCGGGGGTGGCGGCTTGGCTGTCGTTGAGTCCCGTATTGGGGTCATTGAGATTGATCAGCGTAACGGTGGCTTTGGCTGCTGCAGTCTGACTGTGCAGGATGAGGTGCGAGACCAGTAAAATGCACAGTGCCATCATGAGCCCGCTACAGTTGGAGCGTATATGCTGCTTTGGTCTGGTGTTAATGCCCATGGATGCTGGCTGTCCTTGACACGACTGTCCTTGACTCGTTACTTGTGCTGGTGGCTTCTGCGCATAAAGTCTCGTACCCGCTCTTTGTACGTGTGCTCCGCATGAAGGCGCGTTGCTGTGACCCTGCAAATTGAAACAGACCGCCTCCGGTGCGCGTACTGCGAT
>JARRRL010000087.1:0-11060 GCA_037380725.1 Gammaproteobacteria bacterium
GGTGACGTCCAATGAGGGAGCCGAAATTTAAACTGTTGCACGGAGAAGACGACGCAGCCGATGTCGTCATTATGCAGCGTATCTTGAAAGACATGCAGTTCCAAGGGACGTATCAGTGTTTCAGTATCGGTCAAGATGTGGTCGATTGGATATTAAAGCGGGGGCGATTTGCCGAAGCGTCACATGGGGTTCCGGACTTAGTGATTCTTGATATTGGTCTGCCCGGCATCAATGGAAAGGAAATTTTACACATACTGCGTACAGACGAAATCACCAAGTACATTCCTATTATTATGATGTCGGGTTCGGTTTCGGAGCGGGACTATCAAGAATGCGTGGCGTTGGGTTGTAATGGCTATGTGCAAAAAAATGAGAGTTTGAAATTTATGACGGAAACGTGCCACTGTTTAATTAGGGCGTGGATGAATTTGGTGCGGCAACGGTTTGTGTGAGTACGATGGGTATGGGAGCGGGTTGCTGTGCATGCGTTATTGATTGAGGACAACCCAGATCATCAATGGTTGATTCATGACTTGTTTTCGCAAAGTTTCTCCCCGGAAGCAATTTTAGAGCAAACCACCACCTTGGAGGCGGGGCTGTTGCGGGCGCGTGCTCAGTCCTACGATCTGTGTTTGTGCGATTTGAATTTGCCCGACTCACCCTGGGCGTCTACGATTGAACGCTTGTGTACAACTCAGTTTGATTTTCCGTTGATTGTGCTCAGTGCGGTGGATGATTTGGAAACAACCCGACAACTGGCGCAGCACGGCGTGGAAGATTTTTTGCCAAAAGATCAATTGCGGTTACCCATTTTTCAGCGTATTTGTATTTACGCTGTGGAGAGGTATAAAAACCGAAACTTGCAAAAAGAACGTGATGCCGCTTTACAAAAACAGGCGGTTTTGTTGTCGCAATTGGAGTATCGAAGTGAATTTTTGGCCAATGTGTCTCACGAGTTGCGCTCACCGCTGAACAGTATTTTGTTATTGGCCCAAGTGTTGTTGGAGAATCGAGGAGAAAATTTGCAAGTGGATCAGCAGCAAAGTTTGCGTGTTATTCAGCAGAGTGGTCAGCAAATGTTGCTCTTGATCAACGATTTATTGGATCATCGAAAGATGGGGAAGGGAAAGCTGTCGGTTGAGATAAGTTCCTTAGCGGTTGCGGCGATGGTGAGGGGGTTGAAAGAAGAGTTTATCGCAGAGTTTGCGTACAAAAAAATACGTTTTCGAGTTGATAATTATTGCGCGGAAGATTTTTGTTTTTTCAGTGATGAGCGCCGCTTGCAGCAAATTTTACGTAATTTGTTGACAAATGCCTACAAGTTTACGGCTGAAGGGGGGGAAGTGCGAGTGGTTTTTCAGCCCTTGACGGACGAACAGTTTATCCTGCAAATCGATATTATCGACAACGGTTGTGGTATCGATAAAGCTGAATTACCGTTTGTTTTTGAACCGTTTTTCCAGGGTTGCGTCCCGAGTCGTGAACGGCATCATGGCACAGGCCTGGGCTTATCGATCGTGAAAAGTTTGTCACAATTGTTAGACATTACGGTGAGCGTGGACAGTGCTCTGGGCGTAGGCTGTGTGTTTCAATTAAAAATTCCGACTGTGTCCAAAAAGGCAAAGGTCAATACGGAAAACGTGCATACGCCAGGTCGCGAGGGGGGGAGTCAAGATCGAGGGGCCGTGATGGCGGCCCACACCACGCCGATCGCAAACGAGATTGGTGCGAACCGAATTGTGGTGCGCGATGATGGCCCCATAAACGAGATCAGTGCGGAACGGCGTCATCAGTTGAAGGATAAAAAAGTCCTCATTGTGGATGACGATGTCCGTTCCGTTTATGCTTTACGCCAAGTGTTTTTGAGTTTGGGAATGCAATTGCTGCGCGCGAAAAACGGTGTGGAAGCGATTCAGCTGTGCACCACGTATCCGGATATTGCGCTGATACTGATGGACGTGATGATGCCGGGAATGAATGGGTTCCAGGCGACGAAACAGATTCGCGCTTTGCCGGATTACGCGCAGGTTCCTATTGTGTGTGTGTCGGGGCATGTGAATCATTTTGATGCCGATCTGGCGCAAGCTCAGGTCGATGCGTTTTTGAGAAAACCGATACAACTCCGTGAACTGCACGCGCAGGTCGTGAGATGCTTGCTGGAGCCGGAGGAGCGGTGTTAATCATGCTTGTCAACGTTGAATTTGAACGCCTGAATGAGCCCTCTCGTTTTTTTGGATTCTTTCACAGCGTCTATACCGCTTGGATTATTTTAGGCTTGTCCTTGGCATTGACGGTATTGGCTTATGTTTTAACGCACGCTGCGGTGCAGCAACGTTGGAAAGACCATTTTGATTTTAAAGCGCAGGAGTTGGAGCAGGCTATTCTCGATCGCACGGCGTTGTATGAGCAGGTTTTGTGGGGTGGCGTGGGTTTATTCAACGCCAACGATGCGCAGGTTGATCGGAAACGTTTTGCGCTGTATGTGGACGCATTGAACTTGAATGAACACTGGCCGGGTGTGCAAGGTGTTGGTTTCAGTGTGCCGGTGGCACCCAATGAGCTCGCCGCACATGTGGCGGCGATACGGCAGGAGGGTTTTCCCGATTACCAGCTGCGACCAAGTGGGGTGCGTGATGTCTACACGGCGACTATTTATTTGGAACCATTTGATTGGCGTAATCAGCGTGCTTTTGGATTTGACATGTGGTCCGATGCCTGGCGTCGTGAGGCCATGCGGCGTGCTCGTGATGAGGGACGCGCGGCAATGAGTGGTATGATTACGCTGGTGCAAGAAACCGATGAAAACGTACAACGCGGTTTTTTGATGTACGTGCCGGTTTATCGTCATGCGGTGATCCCTGATACCGTGGCGGCGCGCCGGCAGGCGTTTGTTGGGTGGGTGTACGCGCCTTTTCGTGCTGGAAATTTGATGCAAGGCATACTCGCCAAAGGCGATCCTCACATTGAATTTGAAATTTTTGATGGTGAACGGATCACAGCGGACAATGTGTTGTTTGATAGCAATGATGTGTTGCATTTGTCTGAAGCGGCACATCAACCGCTGTTTTCGCGTGCGGTTCGTGTGCGCTTACAGGGGCGTACGTGGACGCTGTACTTCAATACACCGACTCGTTTTGTAGAAAACAATCACGAAGCCAATCTACCGGCGTACGTCGCCATAGCGGGTTTGACGGTGGATGTGCTGTTGTTTTATGTGATTTATTCTCTGTATTTAAATCATCGGCGTGTGCAGCGTGTGAGTCGGGACTGGCGCGCGGTGATTGAACAAGCTCCGAATGCCATTATCATCACGGATCACGCGGGCCGCATCGTGAACACCAACAGCCAAGCGGCGATCTTATTTGAGTATACGGCGAAGGAGTTGTTGGGGAAAAGCATCGAGATTTTAGTGCCGGAAGCAAATCAGCATCAGCACGTGGCCTTACGAGAGGGCTTTCAAGCCGCTCCCAAAGCGCGCGCCATGGGGAAGGGGCGCGATCTCAGTGGCTTAAAAAAAGACGGTTCGCTGGTGCCGGTCGAGATTGGTTTGAGTCCGCTGAACATGGCGCGAGGTCGCTTTGTGGTAGCGTCCATTGTGGATACCAGTGAATATAAGCGCATTCGGCAATCATTGGAAAACAGCAATGCCCAGATGTCACAAAAAAATCTAGAAATGGAGCAATTTATTTATACGGTCTCTCACGATCTCAAATCGCCCTTGGTGACGATCGGTGGGTTTTCGCATCAATTGTTCAGCGGCTTTCAAGAACAGTTAAATGAGAAACAGCAGCATCAATTTAAACGTATTTTTTCTAATGTGGCGTACATGGAGAATTTGCTTGATGATTTGTTGATGTTGTCACGCGTGATTCGACAAAATGTTGCCAAGGGTGAGCTGGTGGTGCGAGAGGTGGTCGACAAGGTGTTGAGGATCTTGGAAAGTACCGTGACTCAACCGGACGTGACGGTGACGGTGCAGGTGCTCCCGCAGCAGCGGCTGTATGGAAATGCACGTTTGGTCTCCCAATGCTTACAAAATTTGATTGTCAACGCGATTCAATACCGCTCGCCTGATCGCGATCCGGTGATTCGCATTGATGCTCAGGTTTTGCCGCATGCGACGCGGCTCTCCGTGCAAGATAACGGGATGGGTATTGTTTAATATTTTTGAGCGGCTGGACGTGGGGGAGGGTACGGGGGTCGGGTTGGCCATTGTTAAAACGGCCATGGATAAGCACGATGGTAAAATAGAACTGCATTCTGTTTTCGGTGAGGGCAGTGTTTTTACACTGGAATTTCCAAATAAAATTGGCGAGGTGGCGTAAAGTGTATGTGAAATCGCTCAATATTTTGTTGGCGGAAGACAATCCGGATCACGCTGAATTGATTGTTGACGCATTGAAACAATTTAATATCGGCAACCACGTCTTTCATGTGAAGAATGGTGAGGAGGTGTTGGGTTTTCTCGATCAAAAAAATGGGGGTGATCGCGTACCGGATTTGATCTTGTTGGATCTGAAAATGCCACGCTTGGATGGGGCGGAAACCTTGGCGCACATCAAGGCGATGGCGCCGCATAAACGAACCCCTGTCATTATGTTGAGTACCTCGGGTATGAATGATGATGTGGAAAAATGTTACGCGTTGGGGGCTAACAGTTACGTCACCAAACCACTTAAATTTAATGAATTTACCCAAAAAATTCGAGAATTGAATCTGTATTGGGTGTTGACGTCTGAAATCCCGGGGCCGAATATGCCGACATCAGAACACCGTTATTGAGGCAGCTCGGTTGGTGTTTCGGTCGCCGATCCGGGGTCTGCGGATGGCGTGTGGGCGTCGGGCGACAAGGGGGGAGGCGGTCGTTTTCGGGGGATGCCCATTTTTTGACGACGTTCCCATAACGTTTTGCGACTGATGCCCAGTTTCTGTGCCAGTTCAGTTTCGGTCATGTGATGTTGATTTTCGAGCACGACGTGTTGAAAATATTCATCCAATGACATGTCGTCATCCGCAGCGGTCGCCGTGGATGTTGCCGGGGTGGCTGCGGCCAGCGCGTCGAGGTCTTCGCAGAACATCAGTTCAGGAGTGATGATGTCGTTGCGCGTGAGCGCCGCCGCACGTTCAAGGGTGTGGCGTAATTCACGCACGTTTCCGGGCCAGTGGTATCGCTCGATGAGCAAACGACTGGCGTGGCACAAGCGCAGTTTGGGTTTTTGGTGTAACGTGGCGCAAAGGGAGACGAAGTGCTCAGCCAGGAGCAGTACGTCGCCCGTGCGTTCGTAGAGTGGCGGTAAGCCGATTGGCACGCCCATTAAGCGGTAATATAAATCTTCGCGCAAACGTCCTTTTGCGCTCAACTGATTCAACGGCGTTTGACTGGTCACGATTACGCGAATATCCACGGGTTCAGTTTGTGTGGCGCCTGCGGGTTGCACAGTGCGTGATTCCAAGGTGTGCAGCAGTAGCGCTTGCGCGGCGAGTGAGAGTTCGGAAATCTCTCGGATCAACAAAGTGCCGCCGTGAGCGGCTTTGATGAGACCCGCTTGACTCGGTGACGCGTTGGCGCTGTCGCCAAACAGCAGCCGCACCGCAGCGTTATCGTTTAAGGTGGCGCTGAGCGTTGCGCTGTCGAGACACAGTAAAGGACCTGAACGTCCACTGAGCGCATGAGCCTTGTGAGCGAAGGTGGTTTTTCCTGTGCCGGTTTCCCCGGTGATGATTAAGGTTGTCTGGGTGGGGGCGACGTGGGTGAGGGTTTCAAACCGTGAGCGCATGGCGCTGCTGTCACCAATGAGTACAGGTGTGGTCGGCTCTGTAGGTGGTTTGGGCGAGGGGACGGAGTTCATCGTGGTCAAAGGGTTTAGCGATGTAATTGGCGGCGCCCAGTTTCATGGCTTCAATCGCGGATTTGAGGCTGGCGTAGCTGGTCATTACCAGCACGGGTTTTGGGGCTGCGGGTGCGATCAGAGCTGTACCACTTTCGCCAGGCAAACGTAAATCGGTCAAAATGAGATCAAAATCAGTGAGCGTATAAAGAGAAAGCGCTTCTTCTACGGATTCGGCTTCAGAGACGATGTGATCGTACCGAGAAAGTAATCGGCATAACGACTTCCGGATAATCATTTCGTCTTCCACAATCAAGATAGTTCCCATGGCGTAACCTCGTGTGATGGTGGCGTGCTGTGAATGGGTTCGGGTCGAGTGTCGATCTTTAATTCAGTATGGGTTGTTTCAACACCTGCTGTTTTACCTGCTGTTTTAGTAATGTTGCAGTAAGGGGTTTCACCGCAGCGTGAGCATGCGGAATGACGTCGGGTGTTGTCGTTTCTTCTGGAAAGAATCGTGGAAAATGTAATTTCACTTGTGTACCGGTACCCCTTGCGTTCACGGGGCTGGTGAAGTAAATGTGACCGTTGAATTCTCGCACGATACTGTATACCAATGATAGACCAAGGCCAGTGCCTTGACCCGGTCGTTTGGTCGTGACAAAAGGATCGAATAGGGTGTCTTTGATCGAATCGGGAATGCCGTGGCCGTCATCCGTAATGGTAATCACGGCGGTTTCATCTGTACTTTCATGGCTGGATACGACGATGCGATCACCCGGCGTCGACGCGTCGCGCGCATTGGACAGCACGTTAATGAAAACTTGTTGAAATTTCTGTTCATCGCCGAGAATCCATAAGTCGCTGTCGACGGTGTTGATGAAACACATTTTTTTGCCCGCATCACTCAGGCGTGTGAGTTGAATGGCGGCATCGACGTTGGTCGATACGATCACCGGAACGGCGCGCTGTGTGGGCGGGAGACCGCTGTGGCTGAAGGTAACCAGCGATTGCACGATGTCGCGTATTCGATGCGTTTGGCGGATTAATTCTTCCACCAGCTCTCGATTATGCGCTGTGCGCAGGCCGGAGCGCAGTTCTTGTGACAAACAGGCAATGGCGGTGAGGGGATTGCCAATCTCGTGCGCGACACCCGCCGCTAGCTTCCCCACGCTGGCCAAACGTTCACTGTGAGCCAATTGAGATTCTAAGCGTTTTATATCCGTCAGGTCTTCAATGGCGATGATCATGCCACGCAGTGCTTTACCGGTTCGGTGGGTTAGAATATCCGTTGCTTTGAGGCTGAGGCAGTGGCTGAGGCCTGCTATGTTGACCGTTTCTTGTAAGGCCTGCGCCTGCGCTTGTGAAATTAAGCGTAGGATTAAGTCTTTCCATGGATTTTCCAGGTCTTGCACTTTTGAACCGATGACCTGTTCGTGCGTGATGTGGCTCAAGCGTTCCATGGCCAAATTCCACCCAATGATCTCCCCGTTTCCACTGAGAGAAATCACACCGTGTGGTAAAGCCAAAACGGTTTGTCGATGAAAGCGACGCAAATGATCCAAGGTATCGGCGAGACCCGAAAAGCGTGTTTCGTAGCTGCTGAGCGCTTGTTCAATGTAATAGATGTCTTGTCCAGCGTGGCCAGTGGCTGCTAAATATGGCAATTGGTTGTCGACGACGCGTTGGGCCAGAGCGGGACCAAACAGGGCGGATAAATTGCTTTCAAGTTGATCGCGCAAACGTCGCAAGGCGTAAGGTCGTTGTTCGGCGGGCGTGAAACCCAGGTTTCGTAACGCTAAGGCCACTTCGCGGTGGGCGGTACTGTGACCCAAGGCGGGAGTGAGGCGCTGGATCAGGTCATTGACGTTGCGCCAACTGATGTCCCAGCGATAGGGTTTGCGTATGCTGTGCACAATGCAGTTCTGAGCCGTGGCGATTTCAACGGGGCTTTGTCGTGTAATCAAAGAGAGGCTGACGAAGGTCATGGCGTTTAAGGTAAAAGCCAAAAATGCGGGGGTTTGCCAGTTCTCGATGGTAAATAAATACCCCAACCCAAAAGGCAGCGCACGCGTCAGTAAGCTGCTAAACAGAATGGGCAGGAGCAAGCCAATGAACCACACGATAAAACCGAATGCTAAGCCAAACAATAAACCCTTTCGGTTGGCGCGTGGCCAGAATAGGGTGCCCACAATGCCGGGCAAAAATTGCAGCATGCCGACAACCGTGAGCATGACCAAGTCGGAGAGCGATTGTGTGTCGTGGGTCAGGCGGAAAAAGAGGTAGGCGGCCATCAGAAAAAAAGCAATACCAGCACGTTTTACCCAGCTCAACCAACTGTAAATGCCGGCTTTCGGTGTGGGTTGATACAGCGGAAGCACCCAGTAGTGCGATACCATGATGGATAGCGTCAGCGCGCTGATGGCCAGAACCGCAAAGCTGGCACACAGCGCCATCAACCACACCAATAGGGGACCCCATGGCGCGAGCACGTGCTGCGCCACGCCTAATAAGAAATATTCAGCAGGGGGGGCGACGTCCAATTTAATGGCCATCCACAATACGACAGGAATGGAAAACGCGACCAGCAGTAAACACGCTGGAAAAGCCCATGTGGCAATGAAAAACGTTTTGATGTTTTCGTGTTTGTTCGACAATACTACGTGAAACAGGTGTGGCAGTGCGACCACGGAGGTGCAAAAAGCTAAATTTAGATTGTGCCAAGGTGCTTGGCGGGTTGAGCTGTACAGCCGTTCAAGCGCCAAGGGATTTTGATCCAACCAAGACTGCAGGGCGGCAAAATCGCCGAAAACGCGATGGAAGCTTACGCCCACAAGCAATAAAAGCGCGCTGTATTTTACCAAACTCAATAACGCCATACCGCCAATGAGGGACGGGTGACCATAACGGCGCTCGGGTGAACGGATGCCGAAGTACATGATGAAAAGACCCACAGCGATCAAAAAAGTAAAAATAAGAGGCGAGGTGTTGGCGTGTGGTAGCAGGAGATTCAACAGCTGGTCCAAAGCCTCGATTTGGAGGGCCAGTAAGGGTAGCGTCATGATGATCATCAGGAAGGTGATGAAGATGCCCGCAATGAGACTGCTTTAAACGTTGCAGCGGTATCAGAAAAATTGGCGCGAGGAAAAAAACGATACTGATGCCGAAAAAATAAGACAGGTAGCTGTAACCCCGTTCGTAGGCAATGCCGACGCTGCCGAACAGCGCCCATACGCCAATAGCGATACCTAAGGCCAGCACGTACGCGACGGGGTTTTCCACAAGCCAAGTGGGAAGCCAGCGACGCCGAATCAGCAACGAAAAGACAAACAGAGTGCTGACCAGCAGCAGTGTGGATATCCAGAGTAAGGCGCTGGGATCATAAACCATCGAGGTCACTACTCCGGCTGATCCAGAAAATCAAAATGATCAGAATGCCCCAAATTAAAAAGGGCCGGTACCACGCCAGTCCACCCGTTTCGGCCCAGGACATCAGTGACGGGGACAGCAAAAAAGTACCGAGAATAAAGATCAGAATAAGGCGGTCAATGTACATGTTTTAATACGGTAGGGTTGTGTTGTTATTATTATGTTGTTGTTAATACGAAAAGCCGGGTCTTGGTGTACAGCTGTACCAGAAATTTCAGTATCAACTCATTTCAGTATCAACTGTGCTGTATTAACAGGGATTGTCAGTATGGCTCACGCTAACAAATGTTGCGCGGATAAGGAAGTGATTTTCGGAATTTTACCGATTGACCAACGCGGAATGGCGTATTTGATGATTTCATCAGGTGAGGCACCCCATTGTTGTACGGCGTCTGCGGCATCGATTTGACCCAGTGCGATGAGCAATTTGAGCAGTATAGGTGTGGGCGAGGCGCTGTCCAAAGAGGCGGCGCGTTCTGACTTACTTAATTTCTTGCCCTGTGCGCCTAAAACGATGGGGAGGTGGGTATAACGTGGTGTTGGCGCGTGGAGTGCGCGTTGCAGGCAGAGGTGGACGCTCGTTTGCTCAAGCAGATCGTGTCCACGAACCACATCGGTGATGCCTTGCTGCCAGTCATCGATCACTACGGCCCAGTGATAAGCGAACAAGCCGTCTTTTCGTATCAAGACAGGGGCGCCGATGTCGTGTGCGGGATAGTTTATTTGGGGGCCGAGTCGGCGGTCGTTAAAACCGATTGGTTTGTTGGGTAATTGCCAGCGCAGCGCGTAATGGGGTGGTCTGTGCTGTGAGGAGGCCGTGATTGACCTGATGACGCGATGGCTGCAATAACCCGGGTAGGCGCGATTGGCCTTGGAAGGGCGCGTGCTCAGTTGCTGACGGGTGCAATTGCACGCAAAGAGTGGTCCACCGTGCCTGTGGGACGCTTGTTGCGCAAGCTGATCCAAAATAGCGGTGTACAGCGCTGTTTGCTGCGATTGGTATTGGGGCTGAGCGTCCCAGTATAAGCCGAAACGCTCCAGTGTTCTTAAAATGAGGGTATCAGCCTGCTTTACGCATCGAGGCTGGTCGACATCCTCAATGCGTACGAGCCACTGACCACGGTGATGCCGTGCATCCAGATAGCTGGCGAGTGCCGTGCACAGAGACCCCAGGTGCAGTGGCCCGGATGGTGTGGGCGCAAATCGACCAACGTAAGCCAAGGGGTTTAGCCCTTTTCTTGTTTTTCCTTAATTTCATCCAATGTTTTGCAGTCGATGCATAAGGTTGCGGTTGGTCTGGCTTCTAAGCGTTCGTACCCGATTTCCACGCCGCAGGATTCGCAGTAGCCATATTCGCCGGCTTCAATGGAGTCAATAGCTTGGTCAATTTTTCGAATGAGTTTGCGTTCGCGATCACGCGTGCGCAGCTCAAAAGTGAATTCCTCTTCTTGTGAAGCGCGATCGGCTGGATCTGGTAAGTTTGCCGATTCGTCTTTCATATGGCCCACGGTTCGGTCAACTTCTTGCATGAGGTCAACCTTCCATTTGTTGAGCAAGCCTCGAAAATGCGTGAGTCGCTCGGGATTCATGTAGTCGTCGCCGTGTTGCTCTTTCATAGTGCTGTTATCTTCCGCTTCTGCTTCAATGGCTACTTTTGCTACGGCTTGTGCACGCTTTGCCGCAATGATTTGTTCTTGCATGGGGCTGAGTTTAGGTTGAGCTGGTGCTTTTTTGCTCGATTTTTTGCTGGTCTTTTTCTCGTTTTTGTTTGCATCAGCGGCTGAAATGTCTTCCCCGCTTGAC
>JARRRL010000087.1:11083-16498 GCA_037380725.1 Gammaproteobacteria bacterium
GCTTTAGGTGTTACTGAAGTACTTGCGTTCACAGTCTTTACTGCCTCTTCTGTTTCAGACACTGCCACTGAAGTGGTATCCTTTTTGTTCGATTTTTTAACGGTGCTTTGTTTAGAAACTGTTTTGTCTTTATTTTCAGCTTCCGCTTTATCGTGAGCGGCTTTCATTTGTACGTCTGTTCCTTTTTTGACCGATTTTTTCGCTGCTGTTTTTGCAGGAGCTGATTTTGCCTTTACTGGCTTCGCTTTGGAAGTATTTGTTGTTGCGGTTTGAGATGCTGAGGACTTGTCCTCATTTTCTGACATTTTGGATTTCATGGTTTTAGTTTGAGAAGAATTTTTGATCTCTTTTTTACTTTTTTTGTCCGAGGCGGAAGAGGTTGTCTGTTTTTTGTCCGTATTTGTGGCTGTCTGCGTTTTGGAGGATTTGACTTTAGGGGGAGACTTTTTGGCAGTCGTTTTTGGGGGCGGCGCGGTTTTTTCGCCAGCTATTGCTGTGTCGCTGCTATTCTCCGTTTTCTTTGTTGCCTTGGCTTTATCAGAGTTACTGGGGGATATCATCTTTAATGCCTCTCTGCCTGACAAGCTGTTTGCATAGGACTCGGTCTAAAATAGGTCGATACGAGTGATGGTTATTAACTCATTTACTTCTGTTTCCCCAGCGTCAGAACAACGTGCAGAACGTTAATTGATGCGTTGTTGACAGGCTGGTCCGTGTAAAACAATCCCCAATCATAGCGTCATTTTGGATAAAGCGTAGGTATTTCGTTGTCTTTCAGCTTAAAATACACCTTAATCCAGACAAATCAGCAAAAGGGTGAATCGATAATATTTTTTTGTAAACATATGTGTTTTCTGCTCATGTGGCCGTAAAATGGGCGCTGAGACGCCTCCGTGGTGACGATGTGCTGTGTATAACAGGATCATAATAGCTGTTGTTTTTATCAATCGGAAGTGCGACTGATGATCTAATATATAAAGTGTATATATTGATGTGTTTGCTTAGTATAAATCCTGTTATTTTACTGACTCGCGTTTACCGATTTTGATTTTACCGGGTATAGCTGGCTGCCTGGGCGTGTAATGTGTGGCAGCCGTTTGCTCTGAGTGACGGTTGTGGTACTACTTGAATTGCTTTCTGGAAGCAATCCAGTCATCTGTTTTGATGGGGCGCCGATCATAGCGTGCATTGTATTCAATAACGACGTATCGGCTGTTGTCGACAGTATTTGTGGTGACTTTGGAACCGAGAAAGAGCGCGTTACCGTGTGCAAGCGGTTCAAGTGGGACGGGACTGTGTTCGGCGTTGTTCAATTTGTGATTGAAATTAAGCGATACAACAGGTGTTGTGGCCGGCGTGTGAACGGGTTCGAGTTCGAATGCGTCAGAGTCCCGTGAGTCGTCTGTGCTTTCAAAGATGTCTTCGGTATTTGTAGTGTCGGCACTCGTGTCGGTATTTTCGTTGTCGGCATTTATATTGTCGGCATAGTAGGAGCGGAAGCCCAGTTGCAACAGCAGGGCTTGAACCAGCTTTTGGTTAATGTCCTCGGGTAAACGCAAGACGCTGATACCCGTTTCGGTGAAAAGGCGTTGTCGGCTTTCCAGCAAGGTCTTTAAGCTGGTGTTGGCGGCATCGATCCGTTGAAAAAAAGCGTTATTGGGTTTGAGGCCGAAGAGCAGCGCGCGTTTAACGGGTTGCTTGGTTTTTTCTGGATCGATGGAGAGACGAGCCAGTAGCACTTTTTGATCTTGACGTGCGGCGCTCAGTTCGGTGTGTTGGTCTTGAATTTTTTCTAATAGGGTATTCTGATCTTGGTGAAGCAGAATAGCCAGAAACACAAACACGGCGATCATGGTCAGTTGGGAGACAATCACGCTTACCGCAAAAATCCAAGCTTTAGGTTTTGATAAATCAATAAATAAATAAGTGATCGATGAGAGCAGCACCAGTACGGGTAGGCCAATCAGCGTGGTGAACATGTAAGCTCCAAAAGGTTAAACAGCATTCCTCCTTATGTGTCTATTAGTGTAGGTGAGCCCGTGTTGGTGAGCGAATTCGTACACCTTGGTTCTATTTTTGATGTGTTGTTAACCCATTGTCACGCTCGTGTTGATCGTGAAGGGGCTTGCCGCTGCCGAGTGGTTGATGGAATTGGGGTGGCAGCGGCGAGGGATGGCGTTCGAGCAAGGCGGAGCGATGTCAGTCGGTGGCGGCGCGCAGCAAGGCGTTCAGGCCGATTTTTGCGCGGGTTTGTGCATCCACACGTTTAACGATAATCGCGGCGTATAGACTGTAAGAACCGTCAGGGGCAGGCAGTGATCCTGGGACGACTACGGCCCCGCTGGGCACGCGTCCGTATGTGATTTCGCCGCTTTCACGATCGTAGATGCGTGTGCTTTGTCCAATGAAGACGCCCATGGAGATCACGGCGTTTTCTTCGACGATAACGCCTTCGACGATTTCGGACCGTGCTCCAATGAAACAGTTGTCTTCGATGATGGTGGGGTTAGCTTGCAGGGGCTCCAATACACCGCCGATGCCAACACCACCGGAGAGGTGAACGTTTTTCCCTATTTGGGCGCAAGATCCCACTGTGGCCCAGGTGTCGACCATTGTTCCTGCATCCACATAAGCTCCGATGTTGATGTAGGATGGCATGAGGACTACATCCTGAGCAATAAAACTGCCTGCACGTGCGGTGGCGGGAGGTACAACGCGCACCCCTGTTGCTTTCAAGGCATCGGCGGAGAGGTTTGAAAACTTCAGAGGCACTTTATCGAAATATTGGGTATAAGACCCTGGAATGGGGTGATTGTCGTTAATGCGGAAGCTGAGCAGAACGGCTTTTTTGATCCATTGATGCACAACCCATTCGTTATTGATTTTCTCCGCAACTCTTATCGTTCCGTTGTCCAGCTCGTTCAGTGTGTTGTGTACTGCTTGGCTTACATCGTCGGGGGTATTGCCAGGACGGAATGCCGTGCGGTTTTCAAAGGCATTTTCGATTATTTCTTGCACGTTTGTCATGACAAAAACCTCTTTATATTACGTTTTATATTGTATTGGATGATTGTATTGGGTGATCCCGTGCGTCCGATGATGCGGCGCGAGAAAGCCGAGCGGACGCTGGCGTGTTCAATCGTCTCAATGAGCGCTTGGGTTTGAATTATAACGATCGAATGTGGCAGCGTCATCTTTACATTTTTTGTGTTTTTTGAGAGCCAGAAGTGTGCGTGAGCGTCAGAGCTGTGTGCACAGGCGTTCAATAGCGCTGGCGCAATGACTGGCTTTGGCGACGAGCGCCAGACGGACATGATGTTTGCCGGGGTTTTCGCCGTAGGCGCTGCGCGCCAAGTATTGGCCGGGCAGTACCAGCACGTTTTGGGTTTCGAGTAATTGCTGTGTAAAGCGTTCGTCATCTATTGGCGTGGGTAACCAAAGACAAAATCCACCCTGTGGCGTGGGTAAAGTGGTAAAGGGTTGCAGTGTGTTCAGTGCTTGGATCAGTTTAGCTTGATAGCGCTCTCTGTTATGACGTGCGTGTGTTTCGTCGGACCAAGCTGCGGTGCTAACGGCATCGGCAATGGGAGACAGCGTGCAGCCGTGATACGTTCGGTAGTGGCTATATGCAGCGATGATACGAGCATCACCCGCGACAAAACCGGAACGAAGGCCAGCGAGACTGGATCGCTTTGACAAACTGTTGAATACCACGCACTGTCGGAAATCGTCGAGACCAAGACTTTCGCAGGCCGTGAGTAGACTGATGGGGACCTTGTGCTCGTTTAAGTAGATCTCGGAGTAACATTCGTCGCTGGCCAGAATAACGTTGTGCTGCTGGGCTTTTTCGATGAGATACGTCAATTCGGTCAGCGATAAGGTGTATCCGGTCGGGTTGTGAGGATTGCACAGGTAAAGCAACTGCATGGCTTGCCAATCGGCGGTGGTGAGTGCTTGAAAATCCGGAGCGTATTGTGTGTTGGCTGTGCAATTTATGTATCGGGGTTGGCAGCCAGCCATGAGCGCCGCGCCTTCGTAAATCTGGTAAAACGGGTTTGGCATTCCGACCAGAGCGCCTGATTGGTGCTGGTCCAGTGTGGCTTGGGCAAACGAAAAGAGCGCTTCGCGTGTGCCGCTAACGGGCAGGATCTCTGTGGCTGGGTCTATGGATTTGAGGGTGGGATTGCGGCGCAAAATCCATTGCGCAATGGCCTCACGCAGTCTGTCTGAACCTCGACTGGTTGGGTAGCGATTGAGCTTGCTGATTTGCGCTGCCACCACGTCAGCAACAAAATCGGGTACGGGGTGCTGTGGTTCACCAACACTCAGATTAATAAGTGACTTGTCGGATGCGGGTTGGATACCTGCGATTAAGGTGCGCAGCTTTGAAAATGGGTAGGGCTGCAGGCGGTCTAGATTTGGATTCATGCTGTTTTCCCACCGTGTTGAGTCTTTCGCTTTTTACGGGAAAGGTGTCGTGTGTAGAGCGGTGTATTTAGGTCGACGAGGGGGAGTCCAGGGCGCGGTTGAGCGCCTGGCGGATGTCGTCGCATTGTCTGGTGTCTTTTAGTGCGTGGCCTTGTGCGTCCGTTACCACGAAAATGTCTTCCGCGCGTTCACCCAGCGTGGCGATTCTGGCGCTGTAAATATCCAAGCCGAATTGTCGGAATTGGTTCGCGATAATGGCAAGCAATCCAGGACGGTCGAGGGTGATGACTTCAATGACGGTGCGTTGGCCATTGTGCTCATCGCTGATGTGTACGGTAGTGGCGACTTCAAAATGGCGCAGTTCTCTGGGTATGCGACGAGAAGGTTGATACTGAAACTGCTCCAGATGCGTAAGGCTTTTTATCAGTGTTCGCTGTAGGGCCAACAGTTGGTGGTTATGATAGGGTATATCTTGCTGGTTCGGTTCAATCACCAGATAGGTGTTAACACTGAGGTCCTGTGGCGTTGTGGTGACGCGCGCGTCGACAATGGATAAACCCAATTGCTCCATGGTCGCGACGGACGCGAGAAATAAATGGGGTCGATTGGGTGAACACGTGAAGATTTGCAAGGCGCGCTGGTGACTGGCGCCTGTGTTGGGCGTGCTTTCTTGTATCGCGACCAGTGGATCGTGATGCGGGTGATGGTTCAGTATGGCCGTGGTGTGCCACAGTATATTTTCGGGTGTTTCTCGTAAGAAATATTCATCAGAGAGTGTATCCCACCAGCACTGCACGGCGTGTTGATTGAGTCCGGCCTGTTGCGTGAGGGCCTGAGCTGCGCGTCGGTTCTCATGAATTTTTTCAGCTTGTTGGATCGGGTTAAACAGACCGCGATTTAAAGTCAGTTTGGTTTCGTGATACAAGCGACCGAGCAGCGCATCGCGCCACGTATTCCAGAGTTTGGGGTTGGTACCATTGATGTCGG
>JARRRL010000087.1:16514-48840 GCA_037380725.1 Gammaproteobacteria bacterium
TTTTGTGCGGTTCCTGACATCAAGAGGTGGTAACGTACCAACCAGGCTACCAGTTTACAGTCGTTGGGCGGTAAACCGTGCGTGGCGCAAAACGCTTCGGCGTCTTGTGCCCCCAATTCGGAGTGGTCGCCGTCTCGACCTTTGGCCATATCGTGAAATAAAGCGGCTAAGTACAACACTTCTTTTTTAGGTGTCGCTTGTGCCAGTTGATAGGCCAGTTGGACGTCTAGATTCAGTTCGGGCTTTAAAAATCGCCGCATGTTGCGCACCACGTAGAGAATGTGCGCGTCGACGGTGTAGATGTGAAACAGGTCGTATTGCATTTGACCAATGGTGTGAGCAAATGCGGGTATATAACGGGCCAGGACGCCGTAACGCTTCATGCATCGTAGTTGGGTAAACAGTCGATGTGGCGATCGGATCAAATCCATGAACAGTTTGTGGTTTTGCGGATCCGCGCGGAATCGTTCGTCAATCAGGTGTCCGTGAGAGCGAATTAAACGAATGGTCGCAGCTCGTATGCCTTCGATGTCCTGGTGTTGGGCTAATAACACAAAAATTTCCAATAGCGCGGATGGAAATTTTTTAAAGATGTTGTCGTGAATGACTTCGATGAGGCCATCGCGCACTCGAAAACGGTCGTTGAGTACGGTGATTTTTTGGGACT
Source organism: Gammaproteobacteria bacterium (assembly GCA_037380725.1). Lineage (GTDB taxonomy): Bacteria > Pseudomonadota > Gammaproteobacteria > Pseudomonadales > JANQJO01 > JARRRL01. Next base: position 17,182 of record JARRRL010000087.1, read on the forward strand.
GATTTTTGGAGAGAATGTCTTCTTGAAAATGCTGCATCAATTGTTCGTTGAGTTCACTGACGGTCATGGCGTTCCGATAATACCATTGCATCAGCGCCTCGACGGCGCGATTTCGCTCCGTACCCTGAAAACCCAACATGCGCGCTAAGGTTTTTTGGTAATCAAATAGAATGCGGTTTTCATCGCGACCGGTCAGAATGTGTAACGCGTAGCGAATGCGCCACAATACATTTTGTGCAGCGCTCAATTGATGATATTCGTCTGGCGTCAAAAATTGATTTTGTACCAATTCACGTAGGCGCCTTACGCCGAAGTGCTTGCGCGTGATCCAAACGATGGTTTGAATATCGCGCAATCCACCCGGTGCTGTTTTGAGGTTGGGTTCCAAGTTACATTCGGTGTTGCCGTCTTTTTGGTGGCGCTCGAGTTGTTCAGCCAGTTTAGCTTTAAAAAAGAAAGCATCCGTCAGCATGGCGTCGTTGGTGGTTAAGGCGCGCAGTTGATTGAACAAGGCACCGTCACCGGCCAGCAGGCGTGCTTCCATCATGTTAGTGGCGATACTGATGTCAGAGCGCGCTTGTTCAACGCAATGTTCCAAGGTGCGCACACTGTGCCCCACCATCAATCCCGTATCCCATAAGAAAGCCACAAAATGCTGCAGTGTTTCGCTGTGATTCCCCAGGTTAAATTCGTTGTCAAATAGAAATAACAGGTCGATGTCAGAGTGTAAATGTAGCTCCCGGCGACCGTATCCGCCCGAAGCGACTAAGGTTGCGGGTGCGGTGAGATTGTGACTAACCAGGGTCTGCCACAGCAAGGTGAGTACTGTGTCGATGCACGTGGCACGATATCGCAGTAAGTCTTCTACATTTGTGCCTTGTTCGAAAGCGGTGATGAGGGTGGTGGACAGGGTATTTAAGTGTGTCTTCACCGTCATCAGCAGTTCGTTTACTGGCTGTCGATGGTGAATAACATCGATCAACTGCGCGCGGAAACTGGGTGCACTGAGGCTAATGGGTGTTGATGCTGATGTGGCGTCCGAGTGGCCCATAATGTTGCCTGTATACGTTGCCTGCTGGATCAGGGAATCAAAAGGATTCTTCAGCGCGTTGGGTCAACACGTCCACGCCGGTTTCCGTGACCAAGAGCGTGTGCTCCCATTGCGCACTGAGTTTGTGGTCTCTCGTGACAACTGTCCACTGATCCGGTAGTAATCGAGTGTGGTAGGTGCCGGCGTTGATCATGGGTTCGATGGTGAAACACATCCCCGCTTGCAGTTCTAATCCCGTTCCGGGTTTGCCGTAGTGTAGAATTTGAGGAGGTTCATGGAACTGTGCGCCGATGCCGTGACCACAGTAATCGCGGACTACGGAAAAGCGTGCTTGTTCGGCGTGCGTTTGAATAGCATGGCCAATGTCCCCAAGTAATACACCAGGTTTGACGAGTTCGATGCCTTTATACAGGCATTCTTGCGCGGTCTGGACGAGGCGTTCGGCGAGCTTGCTGGGTTGACCAATGAAAAACATCTTGCTGGTGTCGCCGTGGTAACCGTCTTTGATGACGGTGATATCAATGTTGATAATATCTCCGCGTTTCAATATTTTCCGATCACTGGGGATACCATGACAGATCACATGGTTAACCGATGTGCAGATGGACTTTGGGAAACCGCGGTAGTTGAGGCAAGCGGGCACGGCGTTTTGATTGTCTACAATGTAATTGTGACAGAGCGTGTCCAGTTCTTCAGTGGTGACACCGACTTCAACATATTGGCCTATCATTTCGAGTGCTTCGGCTGCCAGGCGACCGGCAATGCGCATTTTTTCAATTTCTTCGGGCGTTTTGATCGTAGCAGCAGTAGTCATAATCGTGTTCGAATGGCTCCGGGAAGGTCGGTGAATGGTTATCACAATCACACTGCGTCCAATTAAGGGGGCAAATGATTGATACGTACTCTGCGACACATTATAAGGACTTTGAGCTTGAGAATCAGTAGTGGGCTGTCGATGGGCGCAGGGGTGGGCGTAAGAGTATCGTTAACTATAATTAAATCAGTATGTTGTATCAGTTCTTTTTTGTTCGAGCCTGACGGTTCGAGTCTGACAGCCTGATACAAACTTGTTGATCCGGTTCGGATTGTGGTATAACTCGGCGCGTTTTTCCCGTGAATTTGCGTGACGCCACTGTCCTGCGTGGGTCTTGGGGCTGCGCCTGTTCACGAAAAGACTAACGATAACACACACAGATCGACACAATACCCTGGGTGCTGGTGCGAGGCGTTTCTGGTTGGGTTCATGCCGGCCAATGCGTGCGCTTTGGTGGGGTGTTGGGATTTGTGGAGGCTTAACCCAATCTATTCATTTTAGAGGCCAGTATGACTGAAGAGCGACAAGTAACACCTGGCATGCCAAGCATGCGAGAATTGATGAAAGCCGGTGTGCATTTTGGACACCAGACTCGTTTTTGGAATCCCAAAATGGCGCCGTTTATATACGGGGCTCGTAATCGTATCCATATCATAAACTTGGAAAAGACGATGCCCTTGTTTATGGATGCGTTGAATTTCATTAATGGCGTGGCTTCCCGAAAGAATAAAGTACTGTTTGTCGGCACGAAACGCGCTGCGGCTAAGTTAATACGTGAAAAAGCCGCTTCGTGTGGTATGCCTCACGTGTCGCATCGTTGGTTGGGTGGTATGCTGACGAATTGGAAAACCATCCGTCATTCGATCAAGAGTTTGCGCGAATTAGAAGAGCAAAGTCAGGATGGAACTTTTGATAAATTGACAAAAAAAGAAGCCTTGATGCGTCGTCGTGAAATGGAAAAACTGGAGCGCAGTTTGGGCGGTATCAAAGACATGGGCGGGTTGCCGGATGCGATCTTTGTGATCGATGTTGAGCACGAAAAAATCTGTGTGACTGAGGCGAAAAAGCTGGGTATTCCGGTAATTGGCGTCGTGGATACCAATTCAAGCCCAGACGGGGTTGACTATTTGATTCCCGGCAACGACGACTCCATCCGCGCCATTGATTTGTATTTGACGGCGGCGGCGCGCGCCTGTTTAGCGGGAACAGATTACCTGCTGACTCAGTCGGCTGGCGGTAAGGATGATTACGTTGAGGTTTCTGCAGAGAGCGCGTAAGTGCATACGCGGCTGTGCTTTGTCTGTGATGGAGAAGAGCAGCGGGTAAGCGACTGTTTCGATACGGCTTACCTGCTGCGCACAGGTATCTCTTAATATAAATAATTTTGAATCGTAGCGTGTGCGGACGACGATTGGGGTTGTTTACGTCAGTTCGCAATGCTCGCAATCATAGAGGTGAATTATGGCGATTACCGCTGCTTTGGTTAAAGAACTGCGTGAAAGAACTGGCCTGGGCATGATGGAGTGTAAAAAAGCACTGGTGGAAACCAACGGTGATATTGAAACGGCCATTGAAAATTTGCGCAAATCTGGCCAAGCCAAGGCGGCTAAAAAGGCTGGACGGACAGCGGCTGAGGGTGTAGTAGCCGTGCAGTCGGGAAAAGGTTATGGGTTGATGCTTGAAGTCAACAGTGAAACAGACTTTGTGGCGATGGACGATAATTTCAAGCAATTCGTCGAAGCGGTGGTGGTGCGCGCTTTTGAACTGAAGCAGCCGAATGTTGCTGAGTTGGCTACTTGTCCGATCCGCGAGGGTGAGTCCACAAGCGTAGAGGAAGCGCGTCAGGCTCTCGTGCAGAAAGTGGGTGAAAACATCCAGATTCGTCGTGCCCAAGAGGTGGAAGGGGAAGTGATTGGTTCCTATGTGCACAACACCAAAATTGCTGTGTTGGTGGGGCTGAAAGGGGGAGATGAAGCGCTGGCGAAGGACATAGCGATGCACATTGCGGCAGCGAATCCAATTGTGTGTAAGCCAGAAGATTTACCGGCGGATGTACTGGAGAAGGAAAAGGAAATTTATCTGGCTCAAGCGGCATCAAGTGGTAAACCGGCTGAGATTGCCGAGAAAATGGTTCAAGGTCGTTTGAGAAAATACCAGGAAGAAGTCAGTTTGGTAGCACAAGCTTTTGTGAAAGATCCTGATCAAAAAATAGGAGATCTCTTGAAGCGGGCTGAGGCGGATGTGTTGGCGTTTGTTCGTTTTGAAGTGGGAGAAGGCATTGAAAAAGAAGAAAAAGATTTTGCTACCGAGGTGATGGAGCAAGCCAAAGGACAGGCGTAATGAATGGTTGAGCCAGGAGAGCCATTCGGGGAGACCCGAATGGCTTTTGTGTATCTGGTCGCTGTGTTTTGTGTTGTGACACGCAGCAGGCAGTTCGGTGTGTGCGCTGACTGTTAATGTAAGTTGTTAATGTCAAGTGTTGATGTCAGGCTGTGAAGGGCGGTTGAAGCAACGTTTAACGATTGAGGGGTGTACGGGCGCCACACTGGGGCCGTGTACGAAACAACGTGGCCCAATTGGGGAGAGTGTTGAGCATGCCAAACAAGACAAAACCGTCGAAATATCGCCGCATATTACTGAAATTGAGCGGTGAGGCATTAATGGGCGACGAAAGTTTTGGGATTGATCCTAAAATTCTTGATCGTATGGCTTTGGAGTTGGGGCAACTGGTTGGCATTGGCGTTCAAGTTGGTTTGGTCGTAGGCGGTGGTAATTTATTTCGTGGCTCCACCTTGCAGGAAGCGGGTTTGGACCGCGTAGTGGGTGATCACATGGGGATGTTGGCCACCGTGATGAACGGTTTGGCGCTGCGTGACGCGCTCACGCGTTCCAATATATCAACGCAGCTCATGTCAGCGATCCCCATGTCAGGCGTGGTGGAGCAGTATGATCGTTTACGGGCTATTCAGTACTTGAGTAAAGGCGATGTGGTGATATTTTCGGCAGGGACTGGTAATCCTTTTTTTACGACCGATTCCGCCGCCTGTTTGCGTGCGATAGAAATTAACGCGGATGCTGTTTTTAAAGCCACAAAGGTGGATGGTGTTTATTCGGCTGATCCGATGAAGGATTCATCAGCGGTACGTTATGAGTTTTTGACTTTTGACGAGGTGTTGACGCGTAAATTGTCGGTGATGGATTCGACGGCGATCTGTTTGTGTCGAGATTACGACATGCCCATCCGCGTGTTTGATATGCTTGAGGTGGGAGCGCTCTTAAATTTGATTGTGGGCGCGGATAAAGGCACATTAGTGGCGCATGATCGGGAAGTCGATGCCTAGTTTTGCGAGAACGTGTTGATCGCGCATGTAAGTGATCGAGTGTGTAAGGGTGCGCTGCCTGATGGGGCTCCGATGTGTGTTCTGAGTTGAGTGTGCGTGGTCTTTGGGACAACACCGGAGGTAATGATTGGTGAATGTGGGAGTAGTGTGACGGTGATTGACGATATCAAAACCGATGCGGAAAAGCGCATGAAAAAGTCCATTGAAATGCTGGAAAGTGCTTTCAGTAAAGTGAGAACGGGGCGCGCGCATCCCAGTATTTTGGACGGTATAAACGTTAAATATTACGGTCAAGCTGTGCCGTTGAAGCAAGTGGCGCAAATCACCGTCGAAGACGGGCGGACATTGCTCATTAAGCCCTTTGAGCGTGGGACTTCACAAGATATCGAACGAGCGATACACGCTTCGGATATTGGGTTGAATCCGTCGTCCAATGGCGAGGTCATTCGATTGCCCACGCCGCCTTTGACGGAGGATCGGCGTCGTGACTTGATTAAAGTGGTGCGGGGCGAGGCTGAAAATGCGCGTGTGGCGTTGCGGAATGTACGACGCGATGCGAATCAGATGGTCAAAGATTTATTGAAAGAAAAAGAGATCAGTGAGGATGATGCTCGGCAAGGTGAAGAACAAATACAAAAGTTGACCAACCATTATGTCGATCGAGTTGCCGAGTTGTTAGAAAAGAAAGAAAAAGATCTAATGGAGTTCTGATGTCTGAATACACGAAGAAACCTGTTCAGTCGCTCAGTGTGCCCGATGTGAATGTGCCCGATGTGAGCGCGCCTGATGTGATGGACGCGCCTCATTCGGGAAAGCCACGACACATCGCAATCATCATGGATGGTAATAATCGGTGGGCTCGTCAGCGTGGATTACCGAGCATAGAGGGCCACCGGGCGGGTGCGAAAGCGCTGCGCGTTGTGGTAGAAGAATGTGTTCGGCAAGGTATTGAAGCATTAACTGTTTTTGCTTTCAGCAGTGAGAATTGGCGGCGACCACCACAGGAAGTGAGTGGTCTGATGGAGCTGCTGGTGCAAGCATTGCGTGAAGAGGTTCCGTCGCTGCACGAGCATGATATCGCCGTTCGTTTTATTGGTGATTTGGCGTCTTTTGAGCCAACCTTGCAACAGGCGATGCATGAGGCGGTAACATTGACGAGCGCCAATCGGCGTCTTGTGCTAAATGTGGCTGTGAATTATGGCGGACGATGGGATATCGCTCGTGCGGTTCAATCGTTCGCGAATGATGCACTCAATGGTGTTACGGACCCATCGTCTGTGACAGAGCACACGCTCGCCTCCTATTTTTCCTTGTCTGATTTGCCAGAAGTAGATTTGTACATTCGTACAGGTGGTGAGTTTCGCCTCAGTAATTTCTTGTTGTGGCAAGCCGCTTACGCTGAATTGTATTTCAGTGAGCTGTTGTGGCCGGATTTCAATGAGGCTACTTTGCTGGCGGCGATTGCCGAATACGCTCAGCGACAGCGTCGTTTTGGTCGAACGGGTGATCAAGTTCAGGCGCTCATTCAGTCTTCCTCGACGGCGACTGCTCAGGCTGTGGATTCCGACGCAGCAGGTGATAACGCGTGTTAATACAGCGTTTTTTGACGGCGTTGGTCTTGGTGCCGCTTAGTGTTGCGGCTGTGCTGCTGACTTCCTCCGTCCAATTTTGTTTTTTTATTAGCGCTGTGGTGTTGGTTGCCGCGTGGGAATGGGCGGTGTTACTGAACGCACCGTTGTGGGGTCGTTTGCTGTATGCCTTAGGGCTCGGGGCGGCGATGTTTGTGATGTACCTGCACCCGTTACTGTGGCGACCGCTGTGTTTTGCGGCGGTGCTTTTTTGGTTGCTGGCTCTGTACTGGGTTCTGCAATATCCAAAGTCAAAATCGGTGTGGTATCGGCCAGTTGTGGTGTGGGTGTTGGGGTTGTGCGTGTTGCTACCTAGCTGGGTGTCGTTGATGGTGTTGCGTCATGACATGACGCATAGTTATTGGGTGTTGTACGCCATGTCGACGGTGTGGGTTGCGGATACGGCAGCTTATTTTTTGGGCAAAGCGTTTGGACGACGAAAGTTAGCGCCTGTGGTTTCACCGGGTAAATCAGTCGCCGGGGTGGTGGGTGGCGTGGTAACCGTCATTGCGCTTTCTGTTCTACTGTCAATCGCCATCGATTTGGAACCCATTGTGGCCCTGTGGTTAACGGTTGCATCGGGAGCGGCTGCGTTGTTTTCCGTTCTGGGGGATTTATTTGAAAGTATGGTGAAACGAAGCGTCGGCGTGAAAGACAGTGGACAATGGTTACCGGGGCATGGCGGTATACTGGACCGGGTTGATGCACTGACCAGTGCGATACCTTTTTTTACCGTTATTTACGTTTGGTTTTTGTCTGGCCGCTTGTAGCGGCGAGGCGTGTGCGGTGAGCGCGGTGGATTAAGGAGCAGCAGAGGTGAATTCGTTTAGCCAGTCGAGGTCGGTTGTGATACTTGGTGCGACGGGGAGCGTTGGCGTCGCGACGTTGGATGTAATCCAGCAACACCCGGAGTCGTGTAGATTATTTTGATATGATGCTAAACGAGACCATCAGAGAAAGGTTGAAAAAATACGCGTTCAACAAACAAAATAATCGATTTTGACGCGATTGTGGGGTGTGCCGGACTGAAGCCAACTTTGGCGGCGGCTCAAGCGGGTAAGCGTTTGTTGTTGGCAAATAAAGAATCGTTGGTGGTGGCCGGCGAACTATTGATTCGTGTGGCGGCTGAATCGGGCGCCGTGATTCTGCCGATAGACAGTGAACATAATGCGATTTATCAAGCGGCGCCAGCGGGTTTACCATGTGGTGCAGAGGCGGGTGATTTTTTGAAGCGTTCCGGTGTGCGGCGCCTGTTTTTGATGGCCTCTGGCGGTCCGTTTCGTACTGCCCCTGCTGCTGAGCTCGAACGCGTTACGCCTCAACAAGCATTGCGGCACCCTGTGTGGCGAATGGGGCCGAAGATCTCGATCGATTGCGCCACGATGATGAACAAAGGTTTGGAACTGATTGAAGCGTGTTGGCTGTTCGATGTTGCCCCCGACGATGTCAAAATTGTTGTGCATCCTGAAGCGGTGATTCACGGTATGGTCGAGTACGTAGATGGCTCAGTGATTGCACACATGGCCTCGGCGGACATGCGCATACCCATTGCCTATGGGTTGCACTGGCCGAATCGAGTGGCTTCTGGCGTCGAACCTTTAGATATCTTTACCTTAGATGGATTATCCTTTGCCGAGTCGGATGCGCAAAAATTTCCGTGTTTAAGGTTGGCGAGACAGGCTATGGTGGCCGGTGGCATTGCACCGGCAACATTGAATGCCGCTAATGAGGAGGCGGTGGCGGCTTTTCTTGCGGAACAAATTGCTTTCACGGCTATTCCTACTCTGGTGGAAGCTGCGCTGGATTGCGCGGATTGGCGCGAAGCGAGTAGTGTAGAGGCTGTGTTGGCAGCGGATGCCGCCGCTCGGCGTGTTGTCCAGGATCGCATTGCGGCGTATGCCGTGTAATCAAGTGGCGATGATACGAATGAAGATAGGAATGAAGATACAAATAAAGTGGGCTGATGTCTGGTATGGTGTGATGCCTGGATCAGACGCAATGATAGCCTCTGATAGGGTGTGATAGCGGTTTTCTTGAGGTGAGGGGGGAGTCGATCGTGGGTGCTTGTTGTCTGAAGGTCTTTGTTTGAAGGTCTTTGTTGAAGGTCTAAGAGGTCTTGAGTTTTACTATGTTTGAGTTATTGCGTACCGTTTTGTCTTTCTTGCTGGCCTTGGGTATTTTGGTCACGATTCATGAGTATGGCCACTTTTGGATGGCGCGGTATTTCGGTATTCGGGTCTTGCGTTTTTCCATCGGTTTTGGAAACCCCTTGCTAAAGTGGCGCGATAGGCGAGGCACTGAATATTGGGTAGCGACGATCCCGTTGGGGGGATACGTTAAATTGCTTGACCGGCGTGAAGGGCCGGTGCCAGAGTCCTTGACGGCGGAGGAGTTCAGTCTTCGTCCAATTTATCAACGTTTAGCGGTGTATTTTGCTGGACCTGCCATCAATTTGATTTTTGCGTTTGTGCTCTATTGGTTTTTGTTTGTGCTGGGTGTATCGGTGTTGATTCCTCGTGTGGGGGACGTGCCGACGAACACGCCGGTCGCGGAAGCCGGGTTTGAGCGTGGTCAAGAAATCGTGTCTGTCGATGGCCGGATCACGCAGAGTTGGGAAGATGTGAGTTTCGCGTTGGTGGATCGTTTGGGTGATACCGGACAAATTCGTTTTGAGGTCATGCAGGCAGACCGTGGCGTGCCGCGTGTATTGACCGTGCCGATTGAACGGTTTTTGTCGGATGCGCCGCGAGACGCGTCACCGCTGGATCAGCTCGGATTGGCTGTTTTTGAACCGAGATTGCCTGCGCTGATCGCGGAAGTGATGGCCGGAGGGTCCGCAGAGCGTGCGGGACTCAAAGGGGGAGATCGCGTGCTGTCGGTTGATGGCAAGCCCATTGATGATTGGTCAGCGTGGGTCAGCGTTGTGCGAGAAAATCCAGGGCGATCTTTAGCGGTTGTGGTTGATCGGGGGGGTGTTTTGGTTGATGTGGAGTTGACGCCCGAGCGTGTAGACATTGATGGTTCGCGCGTGGGGCGAATTGGTGCTAAGGCGGCGAAGCCGGATGATGACAAATTGGTGAGAGTGGTGCGTTTGGGGTTTTTTCCAGCGGCAGGCGCGGCGGCACTGAAAACCTGGGATCGCATTAGCATGACGTTAATGACGCTGGGAAAAATGGTGATGGGACGGGTTTCTGTTGAAAATTTGAGTGGCCCCATTACTATTGCGCAAGTGGCTGCTGACACAGCGCGGTATGGTATGGAACCTTTTGTAAACTTTTTGGCGTATTTATCCATTAGCTTGGGTATTTTGAACTTATTACCCATCCCCGTGTTAGATGGGGGGCACATTTTGTTTGGGCTGTGCGAGTGGTTGCGTGGCAAACCGCTGTCTGAAAGAATTCAGCAGATTGGTTTGGGTTTTGGCTTGAGTGTGTTGATGGTGTTCATGGCTCTGGCTTTCTATAACGATTTGATGCGCATAGCGAACTAGGTCTTGTTTTGCATGAGCGCTTCAGTTCTACCTGTTAACTCTGCAGTGGATGAGTGAGTTCCCCTGGACATGCATAAGACAATAAGGTGGTGTTTGTTTTGTTTGACGCTGGGTTTGGCATCGCCAGTCGTAGCGTTTGAACCGTTTGTCGTGGAAAAAGTGCGCGTGGATGGCCTGCAGCGCTTGCCCGTCAGTGAAGTGTTTCGCGCTTTACCGTTTAATGAAGGCGATTCGGTCACATCGAGTCTCGTTGCGGTGGCCATCCGGAATCTGTTTGGTTCGGGGAATTACCGTGATGTGAGGATAGATCGTTCTGGGAATACACTGGTGGTTGTGGTGGCCGAGAGGCCGTACATCAGTGACTTAGTGATCGACGGGAATAAGTCTATTACCACAGAGGATTTGGAAGAGGGCTTAAAAAAAGCGGGCTTGTCGCGTGGCAGTTTGTTGCGTCGGGCGACGCTTGAACGCGTGCAACGGGAGTTGGAGCGGCAGTATGTGGCGCAAGGGCGTTACGGTGCTCACGTTGAAGCGGAAGTGGCGCCGCGACCGCGTAATCGCGCTGAATTGAAAATCACGATCAAAGAAGGTTCAGTGGCGAAGATAAAGCAGATTACGATTATTGGGAATTCGATTTTTTCGGACGAGCAATTGTTGGAATTGTTTGAATTGAAAGAAGCGAGTTGGTCCACTTTTTTCAAAGGCAGCAGTAAGTATGCGCGGGAACGCTTAGCGGGGGATTTGGAACGCCTCAGATCGTTTTATTTGGATCGAGGTTATATTCAGTTCACCCTTGAGTCGACGCAGGTGGCGATTGATCCCAGCAAGGAACACATTTTTATCACTTTGACTGTTCAAGAAGGGCGTCGTTTTACGCTGGGCGACATTCAGGTGGCCGGTGTCGTGCCGTTTGCTGAAGAAACACTGAATAATCTGCTTGAAGTTCAGTCGGGGGATATTTTTTCGCGTTTGAAATTGACGCAGACCGAAGACGCCATTTCACGCAAATTGGGTGACAGCGGCTATACGTTTGCTTCCGTAAAAGGCATTCCCACCGTGAATGAAGACAGCGGTCAGGTTGATGTCACATTTTTGGTTGAACCCGGTAAGCGGGTAACGGTTCGTCAGGTCAACTTTTTTGGGAATGTTGACACCGCGGATCATGTTATGCGGCGAGAAATGCGTCAAATGGAGGGGGCCTGGGCTTCCTCGGAGAAAATCGAATTATCTAAGGTACGCTTGCAGCGCTTGGGATTTTTTAAAGGCGTTACCGTCGAAACGCCGCGTGTACCCGGGACAGACGATCAGGTGGATGTGAACGTCACGGTGGAAGAGCAGCCTTCAGGTTCAATTGGTGCCAGCATTGGGTATCAAGGTGGAGCGGGTGTGGTATTTGGCGCCAGTGTGAGCCAACGCAATTTCTTGGGAACGGGTAATCAGGTTGAATTTGTATTGCAACGCACGCGATTACGTGATTCGTACCGATTTGAGTTTCATGATCCGTATTACACCATTGATGGGGTCAGCAGAGGTTTTAATTTTTATTTCAGTGAGACGGATTTTTCCGGTAGTGATTTGTCGCGTTACCGAGCGGATGCCAAGGGCGTTAATGTTAATTTTGGCTATCCCATTAACGAAAATACGCGACTGGATTTTTCGTTGGGTTTTGATGGAACGCGCATTTACGCGCAAGGGGGGAGTGATGCGGTGCGTTCTGACACACACGTCTTGGACTTTATCGAATACCCGACTCCCTTTGATCCGGGTGTGGGCGTCAGATCGAAGCGGTTTTTGTCGTATGTGGCGGCGGGCAGTTGGCGGCGCAGTACCTTGAACAAAGGCCTTTTGCCAGATCGAGGAACGTCTAATCGTATTGCCTTGGAGCTGGGTTTGCCCGGGGCGGATCTGGAATATTACAAGCTCAATTATCAAGGCGATTTTTATTTCCCCTTGAATGACACGTTTACGTTGCGTACCCGCACTGAGTTGGGATACGGTGATGGTTACAGCGACACCGATGTTTTGCCTTTTTACAAACACTATTTTTCGGGTGGAATGGGTTCCGTTCGTGGTTTTGAAAGTCGAACCTTGGGGCCGGTGGATGACACGGCGACACCCGATCCGTTTGGGGGAAACTTACTGACGGAAGTCTCGTTGGAATTTATCTTCCCGGCGCCTTTTGTGAAAGACAAGCGTACGGTGAGAACGGCGTTCTTTGTGGATGGCGGTAATGTGTTTGATACGAAGCGCAGCGATGAAAACTTTGATTTTGATGTGAGTGAGTTTCGCTATTCGACGGGTTTGGAATTGACGTGGATTACCGCGTTGGCGCCATTGAGTTTTACTTTTTCGAAAGCATTCAATGAAGCCGATACCGATCAAACAGAAACATTTGGTTTTACGTTTGGCACGGTTTTTTAGTGTGCGCCATGGTAAGTGTTAAGTGACAAGTGTTAAGCGGTAAATGTTAAGTGGATATGATCGTGTTGGTGAGGCGTGCGTACGACGCGTACGAATTGAGAAGGGAAATGGAGAGCTTGGGCTATGGTGAATAATCAGCGTAATACATGGTGTGTAGAGCAGAGTAGGAGAGTGACACGAGCGCGATCCTTCGGGGTGCTGGGGGCGCGGAATGTGATCGTGCGGTTTTTGATGTTGTGTGTGCTGGCGAGCGTGAGTTCGCTGGGTGCGGCAAAAGACCTCAAAGTAGCTGTGCTGGATTATGGCGCCGCGCTGTTGCGATCAGACCGTGCTCAAAAAATGGCGGATGAAGTCAAGAAAGATTTAAAAAAAGAAGAAAAGCGCATTTTGGCTTTAGAGTCCGAATTGAAAACGATGAGTGAAAAAGCCGAGCGGGATGGACCTGTCATGTCCTCGTCTCAGAAAAATGACTTGATGAAAGAAATTGAAGATAAAAAGCTCGATTACGGCTTTTTAATTAAGAAATTTCAAAAGCGTCAGAAAGAAGGGCGGGATGAAATTGTCAAAGCCTTACAGCCTGATTTGGGCGGGGTGATTGAGTCCGTGGTGAAATCCGGTGGGTACGATTTGGTCTTGGAGCGTGGTGGCGTCGTTTATGTCGGTGAGGCGTACGATATTACGGATAAAGTGGTCAAAGCGTTAAATAAAGTGCTGGATAAAAAATGAACGTGATCACCTTGGACGTGTGGAGCTGAGTGGTATCGGTACGCGAACGCAATCGGGTAGAGGTGTGGTGAATGACAGGCGCATCACGTAAATCGTCGGCGCAATCGGGCTTGTTTCTGAGTGAAATTGTAGAGCGACTGCGTGCGCGCCTGTGGCGGGAAGGCCAGGATCTCCATGCTCGACGCAGCATTTCGACTGCTCTGGGTGAAGTTCGGATTCAGCGTTTGGCAACTTTGACGAATGCGGAGGCGGACTGCCTCAGTTTTCTTGCAAATCCGCTGTATCGCTCTGCGCTGGAAACCACGCGAGCGGGCGCGGTGTTGTTGCGTGAGTCGGATGCGGCAGCGTTTCCAGGCGTGGCTATTGTGGTGCCTGATCCGTACGTGGCGTACGCGCAGGCGTCTCAGTGGTTTGTCCGCCCACGCGCTGTATATCCCTCTAATCCGAGTCCGCCTGTGGATCTTGCGCTCACACCGCTGGTGCACACAACGGCGTTGGTTGATCCTTCTGCTGTCATTGATTCAAGTGCGGTCATTGGTCCATTTGTGTCCATTGGAGCGGAAACACGTATTGGTGCTGGTGTTGTGATTGATGCGAACGTCACCTTGGGCGCGCGTTGTGTGGTGGGTGAGGGCACGCGATTGAGCGCTGGTGTGGTGTTTTATGATGACGTGCGTGTTGGCGTGCAATGTTGTGTGCACAGTGGCGCGGTGCTGGGAGCAGATGGTTTTGGGTTCGCGCGGACGGCATCGGGTTGGCTTAAAATCGCTCAGTTAGGTGGTGTTTATATTGGTGACCGCGTTGAGATTGGTGCGAATACATGCATCGATCGTGGCGCTTTAGATGACACCGTAATCGAAAGTGGTGTGATCATCGATAATCATGTTCAAGTGGCGCACAATTGTCACATTGGTGAAAATACGGCTATTGCTGGCTGCGTCGGTATTGCAGGTAGCACGCGAGTTGGGGCAAATTGCACTTTGGCGGGCCAAGCTGGTTTGGCTGGACATATCGAGTTGGCGTCGGGCACACACGTTGGTATGCAGGCGCAGGTGACGCGTTCGATTGAGCGCCCTGGTCAGTACGCCTCTGGAACAGGCTTGTGGCCTCAGAAAAAATGGCGTCGACTGGTTGCGCGTTGGCGACGCGCTTTGTGATTGTCGTATTAAATACGTTGTGCGGCGTAAGATTGAAATGCATGGTTTTTCAAACAGGTGACAGGCTTTCTTGAGAAGGCTATATTATAGCTCGTTTCTAACGGGGCTCCTCACTCTATTTTAACAACTGTTTTAACAATGACGTTTCGGCAACTATGGTGCTTAAGAAACAATGGTGTTTAAGAAACGATGGTGTTTAAGAAACAAAGGTGTTAACGGTGTTGGATAACGTGTTTTGAGTTGAGTAGCCTGTACATTTATTCTTCGTGGATCGCGTGTTGTTTGTTTTGGGCGAGTGCGCCCATTCGAGAGGTGGACGCGTTCCGTATTATTTTCACTGCAACTGCACTAATTGTGTTGAGGCGGGTTTTGCATGTTGGATGTAAACGACATTAAAGAAATGTTACCTCACCGATATCCTTTTCTTTTGGTGGATCGGGTTGTGGCCTTAGAGGTGGATTATTCGATTGAAGCTGTCAAAAATGTCAGCATCAATGAACCATTTTTTACGGGACATTTTCCAAGTCATGCTGTTATGCCTGGGGTTTTGGTCAACTCAGGCTGTTTGCTAAAAAAGTGAACAAAAAACGGCTTATCTGGATTTTTGAGTGTCGTGCTGAGGTCGAAGGTGAATTGGCCGTTGAAGCCGAGTTGATGGTTGTTGAGAAGCCGTTGTAACGCTTTGCGCGTTAATGTGACCGTTTCTTGTTGCTCTGTCCCTTGTTCAGTTTGTTTCGGAGTCCCATTTGATTCACGCCACCGCCATTATTGATGCTCGAGCTGAGTTAGCTGAAGATGTTTCGGTTGGACCTTATACTGTGGTGGGTCCGGACGTTACGGTAGACAGTGGATGCCAGATTGGTCCGCATGTGGTGTTAAATGGACCGACTCATCTGGGTAAACGCAATCGGATTTTTCAATTCGCGTCGGTGGGGGAGGCCTGTCAGGATAAAAAATACAAAGGGGAGCCCACCACCTTGGTCATGGGTGATGACAACGTGGTGCGTGAATACGTCACGCTGCAACGTGGTACGGTGCAAGATCGAGCGGAAACCACGATTGGTGATCGTAATTTATTTATGGCTTATGTGCACGTTGGGCACGATTGCGTGGTGGGTCACGACACGGTGTTCGCCAATAATGCTACCTTGGCGGGACATGTGCACATTGGGAATGGCGTTATTTTGGGAGGATTTACAGCGGTTCATCAATATTGTCGTTTGGGGCATTATTGCATGACAGCCATGTGTACGGCTGTAAATCGAGATGTGCCTGCGTTTGTGATGGCACAGGGTAATTTGGCTCGTGCGCGAGGCATGAATGTGGAAGGCATGCGTCGCCGAGCTTATGCCGCGAGTTTGATTACGACTTTGCAAAATGCGTACAAAACTATTTACCGCAGCGGACTGACTGTGCAGGAAGCCATTGTCAAGCTTGAGCGTTCAGAGGACCAGCCACAGGAGTTGGTGTGGCTCATTGAGAGTTTGAAGTCGAGCCAACGGGGGATTGTCCGCTGCAAGTTTAATTGAAGCTCTGCGAAATCGTTTTCCTGAAGCGGAGTTTTATGGCGTGGGTGGGCCGATGATGGTGTCGGCGGGCCTGGATATGTGGTATCCCTTATCGGTTTTATCTGTTATGGGCATAACGGAGGTGCTGCGCCATTTACCCCGTTTGCTGGCCTTCCGCTCTCAGTTGGCTGAACGCATAAATGCGTTAGCGCCGACCGCGTTTATTGGTATCGATGCCCCAGATTTTAATATTGGCTTGGCCGCGAAGGTGCGTGCTTCAGGGCAACCCACCGTGCACGTGGTGAGTCCTTCTGTTTGGGCATGGCGCCGTTGGCGATTGAAAAAAATCACTAAGGCAATTGATTTAATGTTGCCCTTGTTCCCTTTTGAAGAAACTTTTTATGCCGAGCACGGCTTGTCGGCGACCTGTATTGGACATCCGCTTGCGGATCAGTTGCCGCTGGAACCGCAATCTTCGCGGGAAGCATTAGCGTCTTTTTTGGCTTTACCGCGATACGGCGTAGCGGCCTATGTAAAACCTTGTCCTTCGGATGCGTTTGAGCAGCAATGGTTGGCTGTATTACCGGGTTCTCGGCAAGGTGAGCTGAAGTACATCGCGCCGGTTTTTATTCAAACCATGGCGGTTCTGGCGCGTAAACGGCCAAATCTGCATTTCTTGGTGCCCTGCGCTAACGCGCAGCGGGCTGAGCAGTTTTGGAAATTACTCCCCTTGCCGGGTGAACAGCCTTGGGTGAGCCGGGTACATTTTGCGGTGGGCAACAGTCGATTGGCGATGGCGGCGGCGGATGCAGTACTGGTGGCGTCTGGGACCGCAACCTTGGAAGCGATGCTTCTGAAAAAGCCCATGGTAGTGGCGTATCGTTGGCACGCGCTCACTCACGCTATTATATCTCCTTTGGTGAAAACACCCTATGTTGCTCTGCCAAATTTATTGGCGGGGCGGCGCTTGGTGCCCGAGCTCATTCAAGAGCACTGTCAAGTGCCAGCCTTAGTGCATGCGTTGGAGCTGTATTTATCGTCGGGCTTGTCTCGGGACTCGGTGGTGAGGCCTCAACGTGAGGCTTTTGATGATATCCATCGTTCACTGCGACGTGATGCGGCCAATACGGCTGTGACTGCCATCGAGCAGTTATGTGGGCTGACCTCGTCACGGTCAGCCGTTTCTTCGGGTGTGGCGCATTATGATGTCCCGATCCTTCGGTCGTCGGTGGAAACCGCGCTTGCTGAAAAGTAACGCATGGATTTGATCCGACAACTGTTTCTGTCTTGCCGTTTTAGCTAGAAGTCTAAGTCGATGAGATGATCACCGCGTCTGTCACACCACACCTGTGTGGTGTGAGCGGCGTGTCTGTGCTGCCGTCATACGGGAGACTTTTTAGCGAATTTATAAAATTGAGGCCATTGGTGGGACCAGTCCTGGCGGCGGCGGTCATTTTGGATCCGAAAAATCCGATTGACGGTTTATGCGATTCGAAGCAGTTGTCAGAAATCCGGCGCGAAGCGTTGTGTGTACAGATTAAAGCATCCGCTTTAGCGTGGGCGTTGGGCCGCGCTGAACCGGAAGAAATTGATGAGCTGAATATATTGCACGCGTCGCTGTTGGCCATGCAGCGTGCGGTTGAATCGTTAATGGTGACGCCAGATGTGGTGTTGGTAGATGGGAAATTTTCGCCGTCGTTGCAAATGGAAACCTTCGCGATTGTGAAAGGTGACGTGACGGAGCCCGAAATTTCAGCGGCGTCTATTTTGGCAAAAGTAACGCGAGATCGTGAGATGGTGGAGTACGCCAAACGGTATCCGGGGTATGGCATTGAACAGCACAAAGGCTATCCGACGCGAGCCCATCTGGAGGCATTAATTCGCTTAGGACCCACACCGGGCCATCGGCGCTCTTTTGGACCCGTGAAAGCTTTGGTGGTGGAGCAGGAGTGAAAGCGCTGTTCGCGCCGAGCACAGCAAGAATCACAAAAAAATAGTAAAAGAATAGTAAAAGAATAGTAAAAGAATAGTAAAAGCAGGAGCTCAATAAGCTCAGCCTCGATCCTCAAGCCAGAAAGCGTTAACAGCGGTGGTTGTATGACGAATTTTGTACATCTCAAAGTTCATTCGGAATTTTCTCTCGTTGATGGCTTATTGCGCATCAAGCCTTTGGCGAAAGCGTTGGTAGCCCAAGGCGTCCCAGCTTTGGCGATCACCGATGACATGAATTTGTTTGCGGCGGTGAAAGTACAGCGTGCGGCGGAAAGTGCGGGTTTAAAACCCATTTTAGGCGCGGATATATGGGTCATCATCGATGAGAAAAATGGCGCTGCACCGACGCCGATGACCTTGTTGGTGCAAAATCTCGAGGGCTATCGACAACTGACGCGCTTAATTTCACGCGCGTATTTGTCACGCCTGCACGCGCATCGACCTTGTGTGTCGTTGGCGCAGGTGCTGGAGCATAACGAAGGGTTAATTTTACTGAGTGGTGGGCAATACGGGGGTGTGGGGCAGTGTGTGTTGTCGGGAGATGACAACACAGCCCGAGAGCTGTGGCGACGTATACAAACGGCGTACCCTGACCGATGTTATCTTGAAGTGGCTCGCGTGGGTCGTGTGGACGAAGAGGTGTATGTGCGCCGAGTGGCTGCGCTGGCTGCGGATTGGAATGCGCCTTTGGTTGCAACGAACGACGTACGGTTTTTGGCGCCGGATGACTTTGAAGCGCATGAAGTCCGTGTGTGTATTCATCAAGGGGTCACCTTCGATGATCCGCGCCGCCAAAAGCAGTATACGGTCGAGCAGTATTTAAAAACACCGGAACAAATGGTGGATTTATTTTCTGATTTACCCGAAGCCTTGGTCAACAGTGTTGAAATTGCGCGTCGTTGCAATGTGGAAGTGCCATTAGATACGTATCATTTGCCGAATTATCCCATACCGGAATCCATGAGCATGTCGGATTTTTTCCGCTGCAAATCGGAAGAGGGATTACGACAACGTTTGCAGGCTTTACGTGATGCGCGATTGAGTGGGGAACCGTTTGATGAGAAGCCCTATTGGTCGCGTTTGGAAGAAGAACTGGGCATCATCATCGAGATGGGGTTTCCGGGTTATTTTCTGATCGTGATGGATTTCATTCAATGGGCAAAGCAGCACGGTGTTCCGGTGGGACCTGGGCGGGGCTCGGGGGCGGGTTCATTGGTGGCGTATGCGCTGCAAATTACGGATTTGGACCCCTTGGCGTACGATTTGCTGTTCGAACGGTTTTTAAATCCAGAGCGTGTTTCGATGCCCGATTTTGATGTTGATTTTTGCATGGACGGTCGGGATCGCGTGATTGACTACGTGGCTGACAGGTATGGGCGTGATGCGGTTTCTCAAATTATTACGTTTGGCAGTATGGCGGCTAAGGCGGTTGTGCGGGATGTGGGGCGTGTGCAAGGCAAATCGTATGGTTACGTGGATCGGATTGCAAAGATGATTCCGTTTGAGTTGGGCATGACGCTCAGCAAAGCGCTCAGTGATGAAGAAGCATTGCGACAGCAGTACGAAAACGATGAAGAGATAAAAGAGCTGTTGGACATGGCGCTCAAGCTGGAGGGGATAACGCGTAATGTGGGTAAACACGCGGGTGGCGTTGTCATCGCCCCATCTGCACTGACCGATTTTGTGCCGCTGTATTGCGATGAGTCGGGCGGTAATTTGGTGACCCAATTTGATAAAGATGATGTGGAATCAGCGGGTTTGGTGAAGTTCGACTTTTTGGGCTTGCGCACGCTGACCATTGTGGATTGGGCGCTGAAAAATATTCAGCGGCAATTGGGGGAATCGCTGGATATTACGCGCATTCCACTGGATGATGCGCAGACCTTTTCCATGATGCAATCGGGTAAGACGACAGCGGTGTTTCAGTTGGAATCTCGTGGGATGCAAGACCTGATTAAACGACTGAAGCCGAACTGTTTTGAAGACATCGTGGCTTTGGTGGCCTTATTTCGACCCGGTCCTTTGCAGTCGGGAATGGTGGATGATTTCATTAATCGGAAGCACGGTCGGGCGGATGTGGCGTATCCGCATCCCAGTCTTGAGGCGATCCTGTCAAACACCTATGGTGTTATTTTGTATCAAGAACAGGTGATGCAAATTGCGCAGGTTCTCGCGGGATACACCTTGGGCGGTGCGGACATGTTGCGCCGAGCAATGGGTAAGAAAAAACCCGAGGAAATGGCTAAGCAGCGGGAAATTTTTCTGACGGGTGCCAAGAACAATAATGTGGATGAGGCGCAGGCGAATTATATTTTCGACTTAATGGAGAAATTTGCGGGTTACGGCTTCAATAAATCCCACTCCGCTGCGTACGCGCTGATTTCTTATCAAACCGCTTGGTTGAAAACGCATTATCCGCCGGCGTTTATGGCGGCGGTGTTGTCTTCGGATATGGATAACACAGACAAGATTGTGGTTTTTGTGGAAGAATGCCGTGGATTGGGGTTAACCCTGGAAGCGCCGGATGTGAATCGGTCGATGTATCCGTTTACCGTCAGTGAGCATGGAACGGTTCTTTATGGTTTGGGCGCGATCAAAGGGGTCGGGGAAGGTCCGGTAAACGCGTTGGTAGCCGAGCGAGAAGCGCAGGGTCCGTTTATTGATTTATTTGATTTTTGTCGGCGCGTGAATGGCAAAAAAGCAAACCGTCGAACCATAGAGGCTTTGATTCGCGCGGGGGCCTGCGATGTGTTTGGCCGCGATCGTGCGGTGTTGCTGGCGAGCGTGGGGGAAGCGCTGCGCCAAGGTGAGCAATCGGTGCAGCGCGCGCAATCCGGCATGATGGATATGTTCAGCTTGTTTGAGGATGAACAGTCGCTTGCTGAGCCACATTACGTGGATGTGGCCGCGATGTCGGAGGATTAGCGATTGCGTGGTGAGCGTGACACCTTGGGCTTGTTCTTGACGGGGCATCCTGTGGCGCAGCACCGAGATTTTTTGTCTCGCTTTACCAGTTTCACCTTAAATGCCGCTCAACCCAACCGCCGGGGGCAAAAGTCTACGGTGGCAGGGCTTATTGTTGCGCTGCGCACGATGAAAAACAAGCGCGGCGAACGCATGGCGTTTTTAACCTTGGATGACCAAACCGCGCGCTTAGAGGTTTCCGTGTTTTCCGATCTCTATGATCGTGCGCGACACGTGCTGCAAAAAGACGAAGTGATTATTGTGGAAGGCGAAGTGCAACACGATGATTATTCCGGCCAATTGAAAATGGTGGCGCAAAGCGTATTGAGTTTAGCGCAATCGGAGTCACAATTTGCGAAGCGCTTACGCTTGAAAATTACGGAATCAGATATCAATAAAGATATGGTTGGTTTTGTTGAGCGCTTGGAATCGTGTTTGGGTCCCTTTCGACCGCAGGCCTTGCAAGCGCAAGCGCCTGGCGAGGGAGTTCAAGTGCCCCGTGTTGAAGGTGTGCGAGCTTGTCCGGTGTGGGTGGAGTATGTGACGGCAGGGGCTGTTGGCACTTTGGAGTTGGGAGAATCGTGGCGAGTGATGGTGGCGCCGGAACTGATTCAGCAACTGCGTGCTGTCATTGCAAGCAGTGCGGTTCTGGTTGACTATTAAGAAACACGTATCACTTGGTTGTGCCGTATGCGGTCGATGCGCTCATTCGTCTCTTTCATCCACTGGGGCATTTGAGATGGAAAACCAAGCTGAAACCAGCGGCTGTAACTGATCCCGAAAAAACGATGTGGGTACTGTTGGCTGCGAAAGTACGATTTGATGTTTTCTTGGCGTCCGTGGTCTTCAATCGGATGATCGGGGTCGACCAGTTGGCAAAAAGCATCTGATTTGCCATCCCAGAAGTTAGTGGCGCGAACGTGAACGCCGTATCCCGCTTCCCAACTGGATTGGATCAGACGGTTTTTGGCGAATTTAATCAGTTGATCATCCATGATGTAACTGTCGAGTCGACACCAGACATTTTTTACATTCACTTCAGCGTAAGCGTGGCTGATCAGGTCCGGTACGCGCTCATAGAAGTGCTTGGGCAGTAACTGGTATAACAGATCTTTGCGAATGATAACGAAATGGGCATACGCTTCGATGTCGGCGGCGCGCAGCAAGGTAATGAATAGGTTGGTTTGCGCGGTGCCATGCCCCAGGCGGCGTTTCAGCGTATAACTGGTGGGTGTGCTGTCAAATTGCAGGCAATACCCAAATAGAATGTGTTGACGGACGAAATCGTGTATGGCGCGTGCCCGTTCTTGTTCATCCGCAAAAAGGCTTTTGAACCGTTGCCCGATGGCGGTTACGGAGAGCGAAGCAAAGTCTTGAGGCGTAAGTGTGTATCGTCTTGGCTTAACTTGGAATGGGTCTTCATTAATCATGGCGCCAAGTTGCTCTCTTCATTTGGGCATGCGCTCTTTTACGATTGCTTGGTTATGGTTACTGAGTGTTTTGTTGTTGTATATCTTTTCACACAGTCTGTCGTGCTATTTGTTTTTTGTACTCTGCCATGGTTGTGGTGATGCATCATGGCGCGCGGACACATTACGTTACGGTTTACATTACGGTTTACGCTTCGTAGTACTTTGGGTACTTACACGTGTGCGTACTAGTTTTAGTATGTATTCAGCACTGCTTCGCATTTTTTCTTAGCGTTCCTGAAACCATCGAATGCAGTCATCCGCGACCGTTCGTAGAGGAATTAGTAGTTTACTTAGTTTGTAGAAGCTTGGCCAGCTTTGTGATCACAGTCTGTGTTCTCAGTTGCAGTGCTGAGAACACTGTCGCATTAAGGCGCAGAGTGGTAGAGGTAGTGAGATAGTAAATCGGTGTAAAGGGCGTGTGTCAGTGGTGAGCGTGTATGCGACACCCATTGTATACGATGCCGATTCGCCGAGTCCGTTAAATGGGTGAATTGATAAATATTATATGCCTTATCTGTAACGAATTGTTTATAAATTATATCCATTGCTGGTACTGCTGTTGAGCTTAACAGCCTTTCTTTGCATAACACATAGAAAGGTTACGTTCTGTGACGGTTGGCGGGCGAACGGCTCGGTAGCATATATGTGGGTGTGCGGCAGAGCGAATACGTTCATTTCGTGTGAGTCCTGTGAGTTGCGTTGCTGGTGAGGAACACCGTAAGGATCGCTGCGCAGGAGTGATGTCGCTGAGGCTGAGAAGTATATATAGAAGTATATGAAATATATATAGAAGTATAAATGTTGCAGAAGTATAAAAGTATGAAGCTGAAGACAAGTTGCGCCATCGAGAAGAAGAAGTAGAAGTGATGGAGTAGATGTAGATTAAGAACCGTTACGGCAGGTGATGACAAGCTGGGATGTTCCCATTCATGATGTTGGGTTTGCCAGACTAATTAAAGAAAAAGAATAAACAAGTGGTGTTGTTCAATGGGCAATACGATGGTTTACAGCGTGTGGGGTTCGACACAGTGTGGATAATTTCAGAGTTGTCAAAAGAGGTAGATGAAATGTTGAGGGGGACTGTTCAGAGCTGTTCAGGTTACACCCGGATCTCCTTCATAGCGCGTCTCGTGACTTGGCTGCCGCGTTTAGCGCTTGCTGGGTTTCTTGGCTTCCTGCTCAGTGGGTGTGGTGAGACGCAAACTCTGCCAGGTGGTTTAGATGGAGGCGGTGGCGTTAACAATGGAGGGTCTATTGGCGGCGGCGGCGGCGGTGGTGGAGGCAATATTTTTGACCAAATCACCGGGTCGAGTGGGTCAAGCGGCTTCTCCAATGGTGGCGGCTCTTCATCTGACAATGACTTAGGTTTTGGTCTGGTTGGGGGTGAGGGCAGCGGTTCGAATAACAATAATAACAGTTTGTTTGGTCAAAGAGGCGTGGTTAACTTTGTCCAAGATGCATCGGCGACCAGTGAATCTGTGTCGGCGCATTCGGTCATGTTGGCGTTGTCCGTTCCGCAACGTGAGGCGGTGACGGTTTCCGTTGATGTGCAATCGGCGCAAGCGGAGCCCAATAAAGATTTTGGCATGCCGTCACAAATTGTGATCTTTCCACCTGGTGTGCAGCAGGTTGCCATCGATCTTCCAATTCTGGAAGATCAAGTGTTCGAAGAACCCGAAATGGTACAGTTGTTGATTTCTCAGGTCGGGGGTAATGCCTCGATGGGAAGTGTTGTCATGCACGAGGTGCGTATCATCGATGATGATATTCCCACTGAAGCGGATACACTGCGTGATTTGCCGGTTCATGAAGCCCAAATGAAAGTGCTTTGTGATCGCATGACTCAAATGGGAGTCATCAACCGTGTCACGATGGCTTTTTGTGGTGATCAGGCGCCAGTTCTGACCAGTCTTAAAGATTTTCAGCGAGTGTTGGGCTTTGAGTTCCAGCCGGGTTCGGCAGGGCGTGGTGATAATGGCGCAAATGGTAACCCTGCTTTTGCGTTGACGGGACATTCCAGTTCACTCGTGATGCAGTTCACCAACCCGATTAATCCGCGTGCGGTGATTTTTACGCCGGATAACCAAGTGGGTGATACCCCGTTGGTGGCGATGGGTTTTGTTCGAGGTGAAACGTTTGCGGAAATCATTGCCGGTCACTTTAATCCCGATGATCCCAACGATCCTGCTAATGGAACCTTGCAGTTTTACTTATTAAATTTTGAGAAAAGTTGTAGCGCGGACAACAGCTGTACGATGGGTGATCTGTTGACACCGGAAATTGAATCGGACTGGGTGGGGTACACGCTTTATCATGAGGAAGATTTAAAAAACACGATTTTTGATTGTCGTCAATGTCACCAATCGGGAGGTCCTGGTACGGCGAAGTCGATGCTGATGCAAGAATTGAACAATCCGTGGACGCATTGGTTCCGTGATAATCGTGAAGCGGGTAATTCGCTGTTGCAAGATTATCTGGCGGCGCATGGTACGGATGAGCCGTATGCGGGCATTCCAGGCTCATTTGTTTCCGGATCCAACCCCGCTAATTTGGAAGACGCGATTAATGCGGCGGGTTTTGGAAATGGGTTTAATCCGAATACGCAAACGGGCCGCTTTGATACGGGGCAGATCGAGCAAGAAGTCAGTAATTCTGCAGCGGGTCAACCAGAAGATAATACGGTGTCGGGTGTCAGCGCGACGTGGGAAGCGTTGTACGAGCAGAATGTACGAGGCGAAATCATTCAGGTACCCTATCACGATGCCAATGTGACCGATCCCGCGAAGCTTGCAGAAATGACACAAGCGTATCAACAGTTTATGACTGGTGCCTTGACGGAGCTTCCCGATATTCGGCAGGCGTTTAAAACGTCGGATCTGCGTGATATTGGATTCCGAGTTAAGGCGGGTTTGGACGGTCAAGGTATCCTGATTCAGGCGTGTACGCAGTGTCACAACCAGCAGTTGGATCAAACCATCAGTCGAGCTCAGTTTGATGTGAATATGGATTTGATGAGTGTTGCTGAACTGCAGGTGGCCATTGAGCGTATTAATTTAGAGGAAGAGCATTTGAAAGTGATGCCGCCCAGACGTTTTCGGTTTTTGGATGACGCGGAAAGAGCTTTGTTGACGCAGTATCTTCAATCGGTGATTGCTGAAAAACAACAAGCGGCACAGTGAGATCAGTGGGCGGGAGGCAAATTGGGACACCAGTCGAGACGGCTATCGCCCACTAAAAGCAAATAAAGAGTAAAAAGAGCGCAAAAAGCCGACCATGCCTTCTGGGGTATCGTTGGCTTTTTTTTTACAACGGGTACCGGATTTATTGATTTATTGCACCCTCAGTGGGAAGCTGTGTGTCATAAGTCGCCGTTAGCCCTTTTCAGGGTCGGGCCAGGACTCCGATCGAATGAATCAGTACGTGACTTGGAGAACGCCAGGTTGCTTTACATCAAACCATAGAGAGAAAGAATACGTGTGCGATACTAAAATCCCTTTTCTCAGTTATTAAAAACAGTCACGCGCGGTGAGAACCGTGCCAGAGTGACCGACACACATTGTGGTGCGTGTTGCACCATCTCTGTAATGAGAGAGAGAACGGTGTGCGTGGGGCGTGATGTTGCTGTACGGTGGGATATCTATTTTGTAAACCATGATTAAACTGTTTCGAACTGTTTTGTTCGGCTTACATTACCTCCGAAACCCCGTACGATATAAAGTGTTTATTGCGGCGAAGCAAATGGTGCGGTGCGGCAAATAGACACTCTGCAATAAGGCCAAGTGGAGTTGTAGCATGTCTGACGGTGATGATAATAAGATGCAAGATGTGGCATCGGTGTTTGAGCAGAAAAAGATGTCTGTGATTCAGGAGGTGCAAAATCTCTTTCAGGAGTACTTTCCGGCAAGTCCATCGGCTACCTTTGGGGACCAATTTTTCAAAGAACATGGTGCGGATGAAGGTGCTGCGTCGCGTGCGGAAAAGCTCAAAGAAATGTCTCAAAAAATTAGCTCGCGGGTAAAAAAACACGGCGAGGAGATTAAAGAGCAATTTGAACAAGCTTCACGTGAGAACAGCGTATTTATTGAATCTCGCATCAGACCCTTGTTGTCGAAGCCGCACGTTAAAAAAGAGTGCCAACAAGGCATCGAAAACATACTGAGTTTTACGCGTCGTGCTCACTTTGTGTTTTTACCCAAGCCGGTGAAAATCGCTGTGGTGGATATTTTGGATTGGGCGACGGGCGACTTCGAGGGTGGGGTCACCGAGCGCGTGATACAGTACGTGCTGTTGGGGTTGGACATTCTCCTGAATGACAGTAAATTTAAGGCGCTTTCTCATCGGGTTCAAGCTGTGGCGCTTGATTTGCAGTACAAAGATCTTTATTTGTTTCAGGCGCGCCGTATTTTATTTAAAGTGTGGGAACGCAGTTTCGCGATGTTGAGTGAGGATGAGCAAATTGCGGAACTGAAAGAGGCGGTCGGTGAGGCGGTGCAGGAGAAAGAACGTTACAAAAAAATGGATATTTCTTCTGAATATATTATCGATATGATTCGCAAATGCGAGTACCTCAGCGAACGGGGTGAGGATGTGGTGCGGCACATTTACGATTTGCTTTCCAGCAATCTGAGTTTGTGGCACAAGTATCACATCGCGAAGGCCATTTCGTCGCCAGCTTTGGCGCAGCTTCAAGCCAGTGATGCACATTATTCACAACTGCTTGATGCGATGAAATACAGTATCGATATTGCGATTGCCTCAGCGCAAATGGGTTCACGGAGTGCGTCGAGCGCGCAAGAGGGGCTCATGGGTGACGCTGGAGAGGGCGATGGTTTTCTGGGGGAAGCTTATTACGACGAGGACGACGAAGAAGAAGATTTTATGGATGAAGGGCGCGAAGAACTCATTGATGAGTACGTGAATGATTTGATTTTATCCGAATCCCCGCCCGATTACATCGCCTCTCTCAATGATATGAATCGTGGTTTGCTCACGCAAATTGTTAAAGACCTGTTCGCGGTGGGGGCCAAGCGCGATGCGGTGGATTCGTTTCTCAATATGGTGGCAAATGCGATTTTCATGAATCTATCCGATCGGTCTAAGCAGCGACTGTTGGGTATGGTGAAGCGTGTATTGGGAGAGCATACTGGGCAGCGTTCGTATGAGCAAGCCTTGTACCACATCGTGTATTTTATTTGTCATCCACAGCTGGCGCGACTTTCACAACGAGACGTTGATTGGTTAGTGGAGTCGGTGGAGCGATTGAAAGTTGATTTTTATGATAACTCTGAAGCGTCAGCGTTGATCGAATTTTTGGAATGTTTTCACAAAGTGGTTGAAGGCACTGAACTGACGACCATGTGTTTTTACCTCGGTCGCTTGACGCTTTCGGCATCCGCATCGCCTACGTGGTGCGACGACAAAGTAGCAGCGGAGTAAAAAATAGGGTAAAAATCGACCGGCCTGTCGCGTGTGAAGCATGAGCGAGTGGGGGTATAGCGTACAAGTCGCTGATGTTACGTCGGTGACTTGTCTGTTTGAAGGCGCTGGTGCGCGGTGCTTCAGCCTGTTTCTGCTTTGCTTTTCTCTATATTGTCTATTACCGCTTTGCCTTCGATCATTGCATCTCTCTATTCTCTCTATTCTCTCTATTCTCTATTTTTTCTCTAATCTCTATTTTTTTGTTCTGTCTGTTGTCGCATCTCCTGCTGCTTGTTTCTTCCGTTTGCCTCGTGACTTCCTTTGTCTTGCGTATCTGCGAGTTGTATGAAAGATGGATGGTTTCTTAATCACTTAATGGTAGAATGCTTCACGCCGATGGCGGCTGTTTTTGTTTTATCGTGGGGCAGGCGTGGGGCAAGCGTGGGGCAGGCAAGGTGTGAGGAGCGAACGATGCAAATACAGAACGCCATAGCGACCTTGGTGGAAAGGGAGTCGCTTTCCGAGGCGGACATGTACGCCGTGATGCAGCAAATTATGCGTGGAGAAGCGACATCAGCTCAGATTGCGGGCTTGTCGATTGCTTTGCGCATGAAAGGGGAAACCGTTGATGAACTCACCGCAGCGGCTCGTGTTATGCGTGATTATTCCAGGCGGGTGCCGTGTGAGCGAGAAAATCTCATCGATACTTGTGGAACTGGCGGCGATGGCGCATCGCTCTTTAATGTTTCCACAACGGCTGCATTTGTTGTGGCTGCGGCAGGTGGTGCTGTTGCCAAACACGGCAATAAGTCCATATCGAGCACATCTGGCAGCTCGGATGTCTTGGAAGCCGCAGGTGTAAGGTTGGACATTGATTCGGCACACATTGTTCGTTGTATCGAGCACGTGGGCGTGGGGTTTATGTATGCGCCGGCGCACCACAGCGCGATGAAACACGCGATTGGGCCTCGGCGGGAGATGGGAGTTAGAACGTTTTTTAACCTTTTGGGGCCTTTGGCTAACCCAGCAGGGGTGAAGCGTCAGGTGTTAGGGGTGTATGATCGGCGTTGGCTTCGGATCATGGCCAGCGTATTAGGCAAATTGGGTAGCCAGCACGTGATGGTGGTTCACAGCTCGGATGGTCTGGATGAATTGAGTATTGCGGCACCGACATTTGTGTGTGAGTTCAAGCACGGTGAGCTTCATGAGTATGAGGTGCTGCCTGAAGCGGTGGGTTTAACGCGCCAATCGCTGGCGGATTGTCAGGTCAGCTCTGTTGATGAAAGTCTCAGTGTCATGCGATCCGTGTTGAAGAATGAAGCTACGGCTGCCCGGGATATGGTATTGCTCAATGCGGGAGCGGCGTTACTGGTTGCGGGATTAGTACGGGATATGCGTGCGGGAGTGGACATGGCCTCGGATGCCTTGGCCAGTGGTTTGGCGTTGGAAAAATTGAAAGAGCTGGTGGCGTTTACGCAACTGCCGTATGAAGAAGGGGAGGAGATTTGATGTCATCAAACCATCAGGCACCACCTACTATTTTACAGCGTATTGTAACGGATAAACGGGCGTGGGTGGCGGCAGCTGCGTCGCGCAGACCGATGGCGGCCTTGCAAGATGAAGCCCGTGACCAGCCAGCAACGCGCGATTTTGTGCAGGCCTTGTCGAACCGTGTGATGCAGCAGCAGCCAGGGGTGATTGCGGAAATTAAGAAGGCGTCACCCAGTAAAGGAGTCATTCGCCCTGATTTTGATGTGCCCGCTGTGGCGCGAAGTTACGCTGAACACGGTGCCGCGTGCTTATCGATTCTTACGGATGTACCCTATTTTCAAGGTGATGATGCCTATCTGGCTGCGGCGCGAGCGGTGATGGATCTGCCGATTTTGCGAAAAGATTTTGTGATTGATCCGTATCAGGTTTACGAATCGCGCGTATTGGGCGCTGATTGCATATTGTTAATTGCATCAATCCTGGCGTTTTCTGAAATGCAGACTTTGGAGGGCATTGCTCACGAATTGGGCATGTCAGTATTAGTGGAAGTGCACGATGCGTCGGAGTTGGAAACGGTGTTGCCCCTTGCTTCACCGTTATTGGGTATTAATAATCGCAACTTGCACACCTTTGATGTTTCGCTGGATACGAGTTTATCTTTGGCTGCGCGTGTGCGTGCATCGGAATACGGCGCAACGAAGCATGTGGTTACTGAGTCGGGCATTCACACAGCTCAGGATGTACTGCGGATGAGTGAGGCAGGCATTATGCGCTTCTTGGTGGGCGAATCGTTTATGCGAGCGCCAGATCCAGGCGCTCAGTTGTCAAGCGTGTTTGCTCGGCAGTCCTAAAGCGGTGGCCTTACAGGGACGTCTGTTCAATTAACGTGTTCCGTATACCACCATGGTTTTACCTTTTACGGACACCAATCCTTGTTCTTCCAAGTTTTTCAGAACGCGACCGACCATCTCACGAGAACAACCGACGATTCGCCCGATTTCTTGTCGGGTGATTTTGATTTGCATGCCGTCTGGGTGTGTCATGGCATCGGGCTCTTTGCATAACTCGAGAAGGGTGTGCGCCACACGACCCGTAACGTCTAAGAATGCTAAATCACCAACTTTGCGCGTGGTGGCGCGTAGACGACCGGCTAATTGAGCGCTGACGGCAAAAAGAATGTCCGAATCTTCTTTCGCCAATTCGCGAAATTGCTGAAAGGAAATTTCCCCCACTTCGCATTCGGTTTTGGCTTTGACCCAGGCGCTGCGACTGGGTGCTTGCTCGAACAGACCCATTTCACCGAAGAAGTCGCCTTCGTTCAGGTAAGCAACGATCATTTCTCGACCTTCGTCGTCTTCGATCAGTACGGTGACTGAGCCTTTGATGACATAATAGAGTGCGTCGGAATCATCGCCTGCGTAGATGATGGTGCTTTTGGCAGGGTATTTGCGGCGGTGGCATTGGGACAAAAACTTGTCCATATCGTGTATGAATCCGCTCGCGTCTCGCCGGTTGTCGCTCATATAATCAGATCTGCCCATAGTTTAGTATTCTGTCTAGTATGCAGTTTTAAATTCATCACTGGGACATGCTGTTGTGTCGTTGCCCCTATTGCACTACAGATATTTTTGATGTTCACGTTTTATCCTATTTGAGCGCTTTGTCAAGTGAGCGGTGTGGGGAAGTGGATAAACGCAAGGCTTCTATTATCGTACGTTAGCGTCTGAGGCGCCACTGATTATCTAAAACGAAGAGTGTACTCATGGGTTAGAGCGGCACACTGCTATTTCAGTCACAGAATCAGTCTGTGCTCAGTCACAGATTCAGCGGCCACAGATTCATGATGTTACTCACTCTTTGTGGATGTTGTGTGGATGTTTTGTGGATGCGAAGGGATGATCGGTTGGAAAAATTTCCATCTGAGTACGTGTGAGCCACTAAAATATGGTAATCTTCGGCGCCTTTGGTGTTGTGTGTGATTGGTGTTGTGTGTGGCTTGATGCGTGCGGGAGTGGTTTGCTATGAAGGCGACGGTTACGTGGCAATCTGATGCGTGTTTTGAAGCGTTGAGCGGTTCCGGGCACACCGTACTTCTGGATGGCCCTCCGGACCACGGGGGCCAAAATCGAGGCCCACGCCCCATGGAGCTGATGCTCATGGGCTTGGGAGGCTGTGCTGCCTTTGAT
>JARRRL010000088.1:0-8493 GCA_037380725.1 Gammaproteobacteria bacterium
CCTATCTGCGACACCCATAAAATTCGTGTCGTCGTCTTAATCCTCGCCATCAGAGGCACTCGTTCAAACAGCCTCCGCGAAGACATGGTCGATCGCGGAGAGTCTTAATCCTCGCCATCAGAGGCACTCGTTCAAACCCTTGTGGATAACTTTTATTCTTAAAAAACAAGACGCTATCACACGCCTTATAACTGTGAATTTAAACAGTGAAAAAGTTACTGTCAACACCACCTCCTAACCCATTGATTAAGTCCGTTATCAACCCACTTTGATCGCATTCTCAACCTACAATCTACAGCCGTCCCCTACAGTAGAACATCTCCGCCCATAATCCAAATCCAACACGAAACATTCAAAAAATGTTCCACATTTTGCACACCTAGAAACCACTTTCGACACAAATACCTCTATTGAACATCAACTGCGACTCACTCTCACCCCAATCAACCACACCATCATCGAACGCATCATCAACCTCATCGGCGACGGGCGGAAAAAGCTACGATGCAGCGATGCGCTCCACAGTTTCCCGCCACTCCGGCTCCTGTTGTTGATCCACAAATTGCTGGAACAAATTATGAACGAGCGCAGACGCCGAAGGCGTCACGGGTGTTAATCAGTCGGGAGCCGATTTCGGCAGTGAGGATTTTATTGTTAGTAATTTTTTGTGAAAATTCGGATCTCAATAAAAAACTGAAGCTCTGCTGGAGCACTCATTGTGACTTATATAAAGCCATTTTGTTAGAAGGGGCGGACCATTCCATTACGCCGTCAGAGGCACTCGTTCGTCAAGGTTCAGGGCAAGGGTAAACCGCAAAAAGTCGATAGTTGTCACTGAAGGAAAAAAGTTCAAGGTGTTGAAGGTTAAAAATGAATTAATGTTAAATGCGTTGCAAATTACATCATGCGCTCGTGCTCGATTCTTGTTGATGTGATAGCTTGATGAACGGATGCAATACACAAGTGACAACACCTTATAGCAGGATGCTTTATGAACAAAATAAATGCAGTGTGCGCCTTTCCGATTGCCCTATTCCCACTATTTGCGGCAGCGACTCACGTTGGCGAAGGCACTTTTTATGATTACGGTGGCGGCGGTAACTGCAGCTTCGTCACTGTGCCGAATGACATACTAGCGGCGGCCATGAACGCAACGGATTACGAAGGCTCCGCTGCCTGCGGTGGCGTCATCGAGGTGACAAACCCCAATACCGGTCTGAGCGTTACGGTTCGCATTGACGACCAGTGTCCGGAATGCGCCCCCGGTGATGTCGACCTTGATCAGCGGGCCTTTGCTAAAATCGCCACTGTTTCGGCGGGTCGCATCCCCATCAGTTGGCGCTATATTGCCAACCCAGTTGCTGGCAACATGAAACTCTATTTCAAAGAGGGGTCCAGCCAGTGGTGGACCGCGATACAGGTCCGGGATCATTTATACCGGGTCGCCTCCGTAGAATATCGCATCACCGGTTCCGGGAACGACTACGTCAGTTTACCCAGGATGCCTTACAATTACTTCGTTGCCAGTAGTGGTTTTGGCGTAGGCCCCTACGATTTCAGAGTCACTGATGTCTGGGGACAGGTAGTGGAAGTCGAAGGCATTTCGCTGGCATTAACGACTGAAATTGATACCGGAACCCAATTCCCGTTACACGACGATGCCGGAAATGGTTCTGGCGACACTACCGGAGTCGGTTTGGACAACGTTACCGACGTCAGCTCAGAAAACACTACCAGAAACGGTTCTACCAACGGTAATATTGAACCAAAGAGCGGCGCAATGCTTGCCCCTGCAGAAACGACATTGAGCACCATATCCTCCTGGAACACCGGTTATTGCTCAACGGTTACGGTACGCAATCCGAATACTTCCGAACTGACCTGGACTGTCGAACTGGAAGTCGACGCCACGATTTACAATTTATGGAATGCCGAGTGGACGCAATCGGGCACAGCTCTGACCGCATCGGGCGTTTTCTGGAATGCGACCCTCGCCGCTGGCGGATCGACCGAGTTTGGTTTCTGCGCCAATGATTCAGTTAAGCGTTTCACACCGGCGTTTACAAGTGGGAACAGTATTGAAAAATAACAAAAGTAAAAACAGATTTACTTTCGAACTTTAGAGCACCGAGTTTTTTCAGGCGGCAATTCCAACGCCGCCCAGCATATTCGGTTTCTGACGTTCGACTATGAATTTCGCTAAGTTGTCGGTTTTTTCTTTATCCACGAGAAATTCGGGAAGGCGATTACGCAAAGCCACAAGAGGCGCCCCAAAATAAGTTGGACAACTCGAATTTTCAAATAACTATGCATTAAAGAGGTGAAATTGAATAATTCTATTTTGGAAGAGGTTTATTTCTTGATAAATTAATTGACTCAAGCTCCGCGCCAGTTCGAGCTTATATACGAAAACATTCGACGTTCTATTTTGTTCCACTTACTGGTCCCTGGAGGGTAATGGCACACATGAACTTCTGACCCTGTTTTATCAGCAAAACGTTGTAGGCTGTATTTCCAGAGCCTGCTTCGGCTACTATTACTACCTCCTCCGCCTGCACACATCAAAATTGCTAAAGAGTCCGTACACCTTCTACCGCCAAATTCCTGCCACCATCTTAATATGCTATTCACAGCAAAATCAGCTG
Source organism: Gammaproteobacteria bacterium (assembly GCA_037380725.1). Taxonomy (GTDB): domain Bacteria; phylum Pseudomonadota; class Gammaproteobacteria; order Pseudomonadales; family JANQJO01; genus JARRRL01. The sequence continues at coordinate 2,646 of JARRRL010000088.1, forward strand.
TATCGGATGAAATCCCGATATTTACAAAACCTTCATTTTTTCCAACGTCGCAAGTACCATACGGTACAGCTTTAGGTATGAGTACGAAACAACATGTATTTTTCATCAGAATTTTGCTTCTATTATAGAGACAATGCACCAGAGTACAGTAAGTTATTTCGTACTCATACCTTACTCAATACCTTTCTGCCAGATGAATCCACAGCAAAATTATGAAAACTGTTTTTAGCAAGATCTATCCCCATCCCGTGTATGGCTGTTTTCATTTCTACTGATTGAGTCATGGCCCGCTCTCCTTTTTAAGTGCTTTTTACTGGAGCACTCATTGTGGCTTATATAAAGCCATTTTGTTAGGAGGGGCGGAGCATTCCATTACGCCATCAGAGGCATCCGTTCAAACTGAGGGAGTTTCTTATACCTCAATACAAAAAAGTCTTAATCCTCGCCATCAGAGGCATCCGTTCAAACGAAACTTTAGAATTCATCAAAAACCATATAGAGTCTTAATCCTCGCCATCAGAGGCATCCGTTCAAACGCGCGACAGGAAAAACGATAGCTTCACCTACCGTCTTAATCCTCGCCATCAGAGGCATCCGTTCAAACCCTTGTGGATAACTTTTGTTCTTAAAAAACAATACACTATCACATGCCTTATAACTGTGATTTTAAATCAGTGAAAAAGTTACTGTCAAAACCACCTCCTAACCCATTGATTAAGTCCTTTATCAAACCACTTTGATAACATGATCAACTCACAATCAAAGCCTCCTTACAATAGAACATTTCCACCCATATTCCAACCGGGAGCATTGAGAATCAAGATCACATCTTATACAACTATAAACTGATCTGGAACAAATCCCTCTACTAAACATCAACTACGACTCACCTCCATCCAGCCCTTTCAAGGTGAAAAATGAACAATCGAATCATAATTGGTCACTCATAATTATCTAAAAAAAGAGTATCACACTCAAGCACCACGCAACAGCGACCAAGATGGGATGTTGTCGCGCTTGCGGCGTGACAAGGTTATTTTCAATATTATTTATGTGAAATAAAGTGATTCCGTTAAGGAAGATTACGCTTATTGTATTGCGCTCGGATGTATGTTTCCTCCTGTCAACTACCGATGCTTTGCGTTGGTGAACGCGTCACTGCGCATCAAGGTGCGTCATTGCACGCACATTGATGGCGATGACACAAATTCGCATTAGTTGAATCCAGCGCAGTCGAGGGCGTTTTTCTCATGGATATGGCTCGATACAGCACTCGGTTTTTATTATCGTTATTACTTCTCTTTGTAAGCCATGTGTGGGTTAGCCCTGCGTGGGCAGCCTCCGGTTATTTGTGGTGGGATTGTTGTGGCTTTTACGAAAGCATTTCTGTTCCTTTGGACACGTTTTGTCGAAATATTAATGCAAACGCGGCGGGTGTAGCCGCTAGTCCGACAGTGGGGGCTGGTACCTTTTGGAACTGCAAAGCGGAAACGGTCTCGTGCGGCATCAGCGCTGTGTATGAAATTGATGGTGACATCGGCGTTGATTTTTCGGCAACAAACAACAGAGAATGCGAAAATTATCCAGCCGGTGGCGGCCCCTCGACGACAGACCATCACTATGGCGCTCGAGGTCGTTTAATGGGGCTCCGAGAAGGCGAAGCGGGTGCCAGCATGAACAACTCCTGCAATCCCGTGAATATCACTACCGGAAATAAATTTCTTGCTGAACAAGATTACCAAGGACTCGGTCTGTTCCCACTCGAAATAACGCGCTATTACAACAGTCAAGATCCTTTGATTCGCTTTCAAAAATCGCCGCATTGGCGCATCAGCTACACCCAGCACCTTATTCCCGATATTCCTAATACATTCCCCCCTGTAACAGTCATTACCCGCGCGGATGGGCGTACCATGACTTTTGTGCAAGATAAGACGGAGCATTGGACGCCGCGCGCCAATAATATCAATTATGGTTTGACAGCCATAAAAACGGATGAAATCACCACAGGCTGGGCGCTCACCAGCACTCAAGAAAACTGGCGTGAGGAATACGACGTTGCCGGGAATTTACGCAAAGTCATTGATTTGACGTCTGGTCTGGAGCATGTGGTGACGCGTTCCGCATCGAGTTTAATGATTACCCATACAAACGGTCAGCACATCACGATCGAATTTGATGGCATCATTGATTTGCCCAAAGGAGATCGTGAATATTTAAAATTGACGCGTTTAATCACACCATTGGGCGAGTACCAGTACGACTATGATCCTGACTCACCGTCTCTGGCGCGCTTAATGCGGGTGATATACCCCCACACTGTCCCTACGGATCCGAACGAACCCTTTACGCCGCCCACCCGCCATTATGCCTACGCGGAAAATTCAGGCCAATTAATTGGCGTCACAGATGAAAGTGGCCAGCAATATCGTCGCATCGAGTACGATGCGGATGGTCGCGTGAGCAGCAGTGGATTGGGAGAAAGCGGTTCAGTGGAAAAACTCAGCTTTGTTTACGATCCCGATCAACACAGTACTGCCGTCACCAACACGGCTGGATTGACCACAAAGTATCGTTATACGGGCGACACAATAGGCGGCGCGCCTGCGGTGTCTCCCGCCGGGTCCAATAAGCGTATTGTGGGTGTGGAGGGTGAAGCCAGCACCCATTGTTTGGCCACCGCAAAAAACCTGTTGTACGATGACAGCGGGCGTTTACGCTATGCGCAAGATGCGCGCGGATTTTGGACGGAAACCATTTACAACAAACGCGGATTATTGGAAAAAACCCGTACGGGATTACTTGAAAACGATGGTGAGTATCAACCAAGCGCCGATACGCAAGTGGTCGACACCCAATGGCATCCCACCTTGGCCCTGCCCCTGACGCGAACCTATTCTGGTCTTGAAAACGACTCAACGGTGACGCCGTACCGTTCGCAGACGTGGAATTATACGCCGGAAGGCCGTATCAGCGGCATGATCATGACGGATTTAAGCGCCTCCAATGCGCCAAGCCGCACCTGGACCTATCAATACACTTATCACGATGCTGCTAGTTACTTTCATATATTCCTGTAAAATTATTAAAAAAAGATGTGTGCATTGGATAGCTAAGTCTACTCATCATGATCAATGTCGTTGTACTGGCCCGAAAGAGGATAAAATAATTCCACATGGTTATGGACTTGACCTGTTTTATGGTTCAAACGGTATACCGAGTGATAAAAGTTTAGGAATCAGTTTCGTTGAGCAAGCGGTTGATAATCAAGTGGAAGGTGCTGATGAGTATTTGAAAGAGATGAAGTCTCAATTAATTTGATCAGTCTAAATCCATCCAGAAATATTAGAATATTTGAGTCAATGTAGTTTATGGTTTTGCTTTCTAACGGCTTGTTTGACCGCCTCCAGTGGAAGGGCGGCCAACCCGAACATCAACAATGGCGTTGTCACGTGGAGCAGTGAAACACATGATTTATTTATCGGTGACACGAACAATGACGCCTTACCCGATATTTACCTTCAAGGCCGCACCCTGACCATTGACGGCGCACAATACACAGCTGAATCGGTCTTATTGATAGCGGAAAATCACCCTCAACGTTATCGTCAAGTCGCCGCTGACAACGTGCTTACGAATGATCAAATTGTACCGACCAGTCAATGGTTGGTGGGCGATTTGGATGGTGATGCCAATCCTGATGTTGTCATCCTGCCCAATACCGTCACGTCCCAGGGTGCCATCGTCCTATCGGGTAACGCTACTCGTGGCCCTATGGTGACGCAAACGCTTTTACCAGAAGCGCTGGGCTTGACGCTGGAGACCGCGTTAAGCGGGAATCTTGCCCTCAGTGATCACAATCAGGATGGGCGTTTGGATTTGGTGAATACCGCTGACAGGCTGACGAGTGAATATGGTACGCTGGAAGGGTCTGTGAACACAGCGACAAGGTATTATTATCCACACACCGATCATCTGGGTACGATACGAGTGGTGACGGATGAAGCCGGACAAGTGGTCTGGGAGGCGGATTTAGCGCCATTTGGGGAAGTGTCGTACGTAACGGCAGAGATTGAGCAGCCGCTGCGGTTTCAGGGGCAGTATTATGATGCGGAAAGTGGGTTGTATTATAATTACTTCCGCGACTACGATCCGTCGATAGGTAGATACGTTCAATCTGATCCGATTGGGTTGCACGGTGGATTAAATACCTATGCCTACGTTGGTGGGAACCCCATTGGATACATTGATCCTTATGGTGAATCAGCTACTGCTGCTGTTGGTGGGTGGATTGGCACAGATACCGCGATTCCTGATCCTACAGATGCAGCGTGGCCTAAGTGGGTAGATTATGGTGCTGCGCTTGGTGGTGCAGCGTTAATAGATTGGCTGATATACAACAATGAAAATTCGAACGACGATGGCGATCAGTGCCCAGTTGATAAGGACAACCCACCCAATCACCCTGATTTTGTACCGGACAAAAGAGAAAAGATACCATGGAATAAAAATCGTAAAGGCTTTAAAGATAAGAGTGGCAATTATTGGGAGCCGGTTCCTGATGGTCACAAAGGTACGCACGATCCTCATTGGGATGTGCAGAAGCCAAATGGCAGTCATACACCAGTATATCCACCAAAGAATTAATAGGGTGAGTTAGCTATATGACACAAGCATTCAAATTTGGAACACGGGTAAAATTAATCTCCTTTCATGGTGAGGTTAAATCATCTGAGCCTGTGGAAACTGCGGAAAACTTTTGGGTTTTGGTTGGTCAAGAAGGCGAAGTTGTGAGCGAGCAACTAAAAGTACATCCAGCGTTTCAAGACAAAGGTAAGAGAGCATTAATTAAATTTGATCAAAGCTTGAGTGGTTTTGGTTTGGCTAATCACAACGACGAAGCCAACAGTTTATGGATTTTTATTTCTGATCTAGAAATAATTTAGTCCTTACAAAAGAACGACAAAGCTCAGCCAAGCGCTGGGCTTTGTTGCTTCTAGCAGTTCGTTTTACCCTTTAGCTGCTTTCCCCATTACCTTGGCCATCTGGCTTTTCTTCACAAAACTATCAATCACCAGAATCTTGATCAGTGTCTCAAGCTGCGGTGTGCTGCTGCCGCGCTCCCAACGGTTGTAAGCCCTGGGGTCGATGCTTAACAGTTAAGCCAATCGTACTTGTGTCAAATTACGCGCTTCTCTTAGCAGCTTTAGCCGCCCAGCAAATTCGGTCATGTCCAGACTCGCATACCATTCGTAGATGCGTGTCATTGTATGGCCCTCATCATGTAGCAATAATAATCCCATACTCACCCAACAAACCCCTTATTTGGTTCGCCTTGGCTGTTCTTTGGCTAACCGCTAAACTCCGCATTCGATGTAACGCTTGAATATCCTGCTGCTCTGTGCTTTTCAGTGCCACAAAGCGCATGTTGGGCCTTTGCACTGCTTCACAAATCGCTTCAGCATCTGCCGCATCATTCTTATTTGACTTCACATACGGCTTCACAAATTGTGGAGAAATTAATTTTACATTATGCCCGTAAGACTGTATCAATCTACCCCAGTAATGCGCGCTGCCACATGCCTCCATCGCAACAGTACAAGCAGGTAAATTGACCAAAAACGCTTTCAACTTTTCTCTTGTAAAGCTCTTGCTCAATACCTTTCTGCCAGATGAATCCACAGCAAAAACATGAAAACTGTTTTTAGCAAGATCTATCCCCATCACGTGTATGGCTGTTTTCATTTTTACTGATTGAGTCATGGCCCGCTCTCCTTTTTAAGTGCTTTTTACTGAAGCACTCATTGTGGCTTATATAAAGCCATTTTGTTAGGAGGGGCGGACCATT
>JARRRL010000089.1:0-10131 GCA_037380725.1 Gammaproteobacteria bacterium
CTTTAGCCCCAACCTGGATAAATTGGCTTTAGAAAGCATGTGGTTTGACAATTTGTACGCAACCGGCACCCGATCGGTGCGAGGTATCGAAGCCGTCATTTCTGGTTTTTTGCCCACCCCGCTCAGCAGCGTTGTCAAATTGGGTAAGAGCCAGAACAATTTTTTTACTGTTGCCAATGTGTTGAAGCAGAGTGACTATAAAACGTCATTTATTTATGGCGGAGAAGCGCATTTTGATAACATGAAGCGTTTTTTCAGCAATAATGGATTTCAAACCATTGTGGAAGAAAAAGATTTTACGAATCCCACGTATGTCGGATCTTGGGGCGTGTCCGACGAAGATCTGTTCGCCAAAGCGGACCACGTATTTTCTCAACATGCCGCCTCAGGCGAACGCTTTTTCAGCTTGGTGTTCACCTCGTCTAACCACGCGCCGTTTGATTTCCCAGATGGTCGTGTTACCGTTCCGGGGGATCAACACAACGTTGGCACAGCGGTTCGATACGCCGACTACGCTTTGGGACAATTCATCGCTCAAGCTAAAAAATCCAATTATTGGGATAACACGGTATTTTTGATTGTGGCGGATCACAGTGATCGTGTTTTTGGTGACAAACTCGTACCCATAAATAAATTTCACATTCCTGCGTTGATTTTGGGTAAAGCCATTCAACCCAGGCGCATTACCAAGCTGGCCAGTCAAATAGACCTGCTGCCCACCTTACTGTCGCTCACCGGTGTGTCGGTGGCTCACCCTGCTGTGGGGATTGATTTCACACGAAAAGACCTGAATACTATAACGGGAAAAGCCATCATGCAGTACGGGAAAACCTTGGCTTTTATGGAGGAAGTCGGGATGGAGGAATCCGAGCAAGAAAACCAGAAGCGAAATCGTGTCATTATTTTCCGATCGGAGCAAGCGCCACTGCAATTTGAGTACTACGACAAAACACTGATACCAAAGACGCTCAATGCCACACTGAAACAGCGAGCGCTCGCCTACACATTGCTGCCTATCCATTTGTACGGCGATCGTACGTATCGTTTACCGAATACTAAAACAGATCAGATTGCTGTGATGCAGAAGCCAGATGCGAATACAGCTAATCCATACGTTAACTAATTTGTAAGCCGTAAAAATGGGATGCATTGATGTTTCTTGTTGACAATTGACATGAGACAGGTCAAGCCTGTCATTTTTCGGAAGTGCATTTCACTGGGTCACAGATTGATAATTTCTTGACGGCGTATAATTCAGAAGTGATAAATACGTCACTCTTTTAAGGATAACAAGCATCGATATCAATAAAACCTTGGCATGACGGCATCTGACTATTCTATTCTTAGTGGGGCGGCGCATCGCCCTTTTATTTTTGTTTTGAAGCCATTTGTGAGGTGTGACTGAGGAGTTGAAGGTTATGAGGTTTGTGTCGTCCGTACCTTACGGTATGATCTTGCTGTCGTTTTTATCCGTAAAAAGTTATGCACAAGTGGTGGCATTGGAGAATGTGATGTCTTTTGCCAATCAGGATACCAATACGGGCGAAGTCACTTTGCAAGAAGATGGCACACTGTTTATGATGGGCAATCGCTGGCAAACGACGCAAACTGTTTTTACGATTACGCCTCGAACTGTGCTCGAATTTGAATTTGCCAGCGATCGAATTGGGGAAATACACGGCATTGGTTTTGATGAAGATAATGTCATCACATCTTCCCGAATATTCTCTCTGGCGGGGACTCAGAATTGGGGACGAAGTGGTGTCGTCCAGTACACGGAAGACAATGGAAATTTTCAGAAAATTCAGATCAATGTCGGTGAATTTTATACCGGTGAAAACATGCGCTTGGTGTTGGTGAGCGATAACGATGTTGTGAATCCTGAAAACACCAGTTTTTTTCGGAATATATCGGTAACGGAGCGTGAGGAGAGTCCCGTTGAACCAATAGTGGGCAAAGACAGTACCTGTGCATCGCCGATTCAACAAGCCTTACTGAACGCACACAACGACGCGCGGCGTGTCGGCAGACAATGTGGTGATGTGTTCATGCCCGCTGCAGCACCGTTGACATGGAGTTGCACATTAGCACAAGCGGCGTCGAACCACAGTAGTGATATGGCTACGAATAATTTTTTCAGTCACACGGGATCCGATGGTTTATCTCCCTTCGATCGTATGACGAATCTGGGTTATCTCTATCGCAGCGCTGGTGAGAATATTTCGGCAGGTTATACGAGCGTTGAAAGCGTATTGGCTGGCTGGTTGAACAGTCCAGGGCATTGTCGAAACATCATGAATCCAGATTTTATTGAATTGGGCGCCGCATTGGAAGAGAATGCGAACAGTACGTATCGCCTTTACTGGACATCGGACTTTGCGACCCCACGTTAATCCGTTAATAAGCCGGCTTGCGTAACCGTTTCTGACAAAATGATTTCATTCACCACCCTACAATTTGATATGTTTATCAGGTGAAAGGTTTGTATTGTTCATAACTACAGGGCTCATAACTACAGGGTTCATAACTACACGGTTCATAACCACCTTGAGAAGCGGAACACGGGCTATTCACAATTTTCCCCATCTTTTCATTTAATTGTAACAGTGAAGTCTGACAGACTAGCGCATAAAGGAGCGCTGTTTATGTTATACGGGTTTCCTGTCCTGCAGCTAAAATGAACCACATCGGGAAAATCTAGAGAAATGTTACGAAATTACCTTGTTCCAATCACGTTGATCTTGAGTTCTTGCGGTGGTTTGTCTGGCACATCGGAAAATCAAACCAATGTGCCAGCGGATTTAGCGGATCTTCAAAACGAAGAAGCAGCTGATTCAGCGCCACCCAGCAATCTCGAATCAGATCCGACGCCGATACCCTCGCCCGATCCCGTGGTTCCCATCCCCTCACCTGACGAAACAGCAAACGTAGTAGCGCCTGATCCTAATGATATGGGTGCCCTGCTTTTGGGTGAGAACGTCACCATTATGCGCTCGGCTACTTGTTTGACGGAGCCGGTAGAGCTGGATGTGGCCCTGTTTGACAATGCGCGCTCCGATTATGGTTTTTGGGAAGCATGGAATAATGCGAATGTTGACTCCAGCGTCAGTGCAGAGCTGAAAACACAGTACAGTGCTGACCCATACCTGGGTAATAAAGATGTGGCCCTGCAAATGCGCGCGTATTGCGATAATCAATCAACGTTTAAAATTAATTTACTCCGGAAATTTGGAAATTGGCAGAGCCAACATTTCAATGGCTTGGTTTTTACTGACGGTGCGCTCCGCGCCAGTCAATTGAGTCACGTGCTGATGGATATAGCGGTGGATAATCAACTTTCCGTGCTGCCAAGTGAAGATCAAGTGTCCGCTGTCTTTGCAGATACATTCCAAGCGATCACTGGCCAAGCTTTTGTGCCGACCGATATCGATAACGGCAATTATACATTCAGATTGGAGTTGGCAGATCGAGATGCGCCTGCAGAAGAACGGGTGTTAAAGTCATCCATCTTTATTCAGTTGGATCCGGCTGAATATGCTGAAGCGCGCTTTGCCCGAATTATCGTTCCCATTTCGCAGATGAACTGGTTTTACGAACAGAATTATCAATCCACGCCCGTGACGCTTCAAGAGCTTCTGGCGTTAAATGCTACTCTAAGCAAAGCCATCATCACCGCTGAAACCAGTGAAAATGCCTTGGTCAGAGGACTTTTGGATCAGGCGGTTGACGATCCCGATTTTTCGGTAGACGCCAATTTTGATGCGTTGAATCTACCAGAAATTTTCAAAGATCAGCACCTTGAACTCATTCGGATCGGCTTTATATACCAGTGAGGCGTACCACGTAATCTGATCAATCTTGAGGTGATGGAATTAGACGAAAGCAGATATATGCGATATCCTAGGACCTTAATTTTGCGCCCTTAGCTCAGCTGGATAGAGCGCCACCCTCCGGAGGTGGAGGTCAGAGGTTCGAATCCTCTAGGGCGCGCCATTTTGGTTTCACCACCCGAAATTGTCAGTAATTGATTGAAAGGTAAGGTAGTTTTTGGGGTTCGAAAACCCTCTCCACGGACATACGCCAATCTATCCGCAAACGTCAGTTTCATCACCGCATGACGGTCTTCCATACGGCCTGTAGCCCAGAGCTGGTGCGGGTTTGCGAGAAAATCCATCGAAGTTCGAAAACTTTCATCAAAGTCTCTTATCGGGCGACTGCATTTAGCAATTTTCTCCTGCATAATCTCCTTTTCAAGTTGAAGCATCGCCGATGCGTTTTTCATAGGCGCTTACGACAGAACTTGAGTCAGCTTCTACGATGCGATCAAGCAGTTGTTCTATCTTGCGCTGGTCGATGCAATTCGTCTTGGCAACCCCCGTGAGGCCAACTTGGCAGCCGATCTGTTTAAACAGAGATTGATGAGTGATGGCTAGAGATATCGAGATACTAAAAGGCATGGATGATCTTGTCATCCGTCTTTTAACACCGCCTTATTTCATAGCAACAAAATGTGAAGCGTACAAAGGACGCGGCAATGATGACCCTCTCGCCAGCCACGATATGGAAGATATTTTAAATATTGTCGACGGCAGGCCAGAGCTGGTCAATGAGATAGGGGCCGCAGAGAAAGCGGTTCGAAGCTACATTGCTGAAGAAATAGCGATACTGCTAAAGTATGACATGCTTGATTACGCTATTTAGGGCATTGTTATGGGTGATCCGAGTCGTGCAGATATAATATTTGAACGCCTTGAGGCTATAGCGGCATTGAAAGGTGAGGAGTAGATATGTGATCTAAAAATAAACGGTATTGATCTTTAGCGCCGAGCGTGCTGCTATGGCTGGCTAACAAAATATAGGTAAAGAAAGAGAGGCTTGAAGCATGACCGTTATCGATTTTCCCGCCCGACAAAAAGGCAATGCGCTCGATAAGGCGCAAGACAAAGTGAACGACGCCTGGGATGCCAATACCGTGAAAGACAGGGTGCGCCTGGCAAAAGAAGCGCTTGAAATTTCACCTTTATGTGCTGATGCCTTGGTGATCTTGGCAAAGCACAGCCGCACGGCGAATGCCGCCCTCAAGCATTATAAAAAAGCTGTTAAAGCCGCTGAAGAGGCGTTAGGCGATCAGTTTGAAGAACTCAAAGGTGCGTTCTGGGGCTTCATGGAAACCCGACCCTATATGCGCGCCAGAGCCGGATTGGCTGAAACCTTGCGGGAGTTGGAGCAAACAGAGGAAGCCGCTGCCCATTATGCCGCGATGCTTGAGCTGAACCCAAATGACAATCAGGGCATACGCTACCTGCTCGCCACCTGCCTGCTCGAAACCCAGCAACACGATGATCTTCGAAAACTCCTGGATCAGTATCCTGATGACTGCGATGCCATCTGGGGCTATACCCGCCTGTTGCTCGAATACCGAACATCGGGGGCGTCGCCAGGGCTCGATCAATACCTTGAAAGCGCGCTTGAGGCCAACGAACATATCCCAGCCTTTCTCGCCAACCCGACTTTGTTGCCTAAAGAACTGCCTCCTTTTATGACCATGGGCGGCGAAGATCAGGCCGCGATTTATGTGAGTGAGAATGCGAATACCTGGGCAGAAACCGATGGTGCGGTTGAATGGCTCACGAGCGCAGTGGCTGCGAAGAAAACGAAAGCATAAAGGATGCAACGTGTAAGGAAAGCTTACACGTTCAACCTGAAGGCAAGCGGGTTGCCACGTATTGCCTTCGTTGGGCTACCCGTCGGTTTGATTAGTACTGAATTTGTATAGTTTGCCTATACAAATTGAGCATAACTTAAACTTAGCCGGTCACCCCTCAAAATGTCGCAGCCATTCATCCAATCGGTAAGTTACCATTACATCATCACGGTTGACAGGTAAAGAACCTGTATTGGAGGCTTTAGCGAGTTGATTGAGGTTGTTGGCGATTCTCGATTGGCCCAGTTCAGCAAGCACCTGGCTCAAGGCTTTAATGTCTTTGATGGGTCGTTTTTTGCGTGCGGGGCGCTTCTTCACCGTTTAGCAACCGCTCGCGGATGTAGGCCCCCAATGGCCTACCACCCGCAGCGCCCTCAAGAATGGCACGCTCATCAAAGGTTAAACGAAGGGAAAATGGGGTGGGCTTTGCGCCATTTTTTCTTGTATCTTAAGGAGTTAGGCTCATCACGCCACCTCCTTGAAGAATGGTGCATACTTCTTGAGAAAGTCATTCCATTCCTCTAATGTCTGGAAAAGGCGGTTCGAAGTTTCTCCTTCGAAGTGCGCCATATCAATATCCCAGCCTAAGATATCAGCTAATGCCTTGAAAGGTAAGGTAGTGTCAGGTGTTACCAACACCGCTGACTCGACAATTATTTAAAAAACTGCTCCCTTATAACTTGGTTATTAATCAGTTCTCGATGAACTTGTACGGTAAATCGGCAGTGATTTCATTTGCAGGGGCTGTGCGATTACTACCGTACGCAGGATTTCCAACAAAATCAGCGAGTACAAAATCATAATACACGCCCTGATTGACGGATGCTTGTAAATCAATATCACCATACAACTGAGCTGTTCCACCGATCACATAATTTCGTATCGGTTCAATATAGGAAGATTTTACGATTGCCGAGTCAGTAATGACAGCGTCAGGGTGATCAACGATTGTGATTCCTCCAACCAGCGCTGACATAGTGAGATGGCCATTAATAATCAATGCATTATCTTCAACGACTGCCGATGCGTCGACTCGTGCTGATCCGGTAATTCTAGCTCGGTCTCGAATTACGGCATTAGTAATAACTAAGGCTGACCCATCAACGACAGCTCTGTCCTCGATGCGAGCATTTTCCAGCACCTGTGCTGTACCCAGCACGCGCGCTTGTGGGCCAACGTACGCTGTGGGGGCAACGGTCGCTGTACTGGCGACGAATCCTCCACCGTTTACATGAGGTCCTCCCGCAATGCCATCAGTGATGGTGGGTGAAAAGCCTTCAGGCATAGCACCTTCCAAAGTAACGGTCCAGGGGTAGCGATAAATCGAATAATATACTTGATCCCAGAAAAATTTCTGCACTTGATTTGGGGTTGCCATTACAAAAAGCCAAACGTTTTGATCCGTAGCTTCCAAGCTGACTTCAAGCATCCCTTGAGTCGATCTCTGGATAGGGCTATAGCGTGGATTGCCATTGCCATCAATCACGACAACACTCCATCGCCAACCGGATTCCGGAGGGAGAATCGTATCCGGTTGCAAGGCATAATCTGCTTCATAAGTGCTGATAGCGGGCTCTAATTGAACCTGACCTTCGAATTTTACTCTGATTAAATTGGTGTTTTCTGCTGGAATCAGTTTTACCACGTTATAACCCCAGCGTTGTGGTGCCCAATAATCAGGTACGCCAAAGGTATTCTCGGCAGCAGGTAAAGATCGGATTGACTCAACGGCTTCTAACTGCGTGAGTCGATAGCGACGAATCCCGGAATTATCCTCATAGGAACCATACCTTGATCGATAAACGTCTCCATTATTGTAATCCCAACTCAGATTATGACGAACCCAATCAGCAAATACGTCATTCAGTTCTGCGGTATTCCAGTCTGCATTTTTGGCGATTACTGAAAATGGGTCAGCTTGGGTATAATTTGAATCGGATGCTTTTGGTGCATTGATCCAGAGATTGTCGTTGACGAAAGTCGTACAGGTTTGATCCTTGATGAATTCCAGGAACTGCCAATTGCAATAGCGATCTCGGGTTGAACCATAGTGGATGTGAGGCGCGTTAACGAGAGTCTCCGAACAACCCACCTCTTCGGGAAACTTTTGGTGACGCATCCACTCCGCATGACTTTCCCACATCCAGCCAACAAAGCCGGAATCCCGCATACCCAGGGTAGTAAATTGAAAGGTGTGCGCCAGTTCGTGAGCGATGACACCTATGTCTCGGGCCGCATTGTAATGAATCCACATCTCGGGATCCCTTGTACCGGTACCGCTGCCGCTTGCCCAGCCTTGATCGGAAACGTTGACGCTGACCTTGTATTTTTCCGTCGTGTCATGGTAAGGGGTTTGAAAGCCGAGTGTTCCAATATAAAAATCCCAGCTGTCTTCTAAAGTGGATAAAGTGTTTTGAATCTCTTGGTCAGACATAACAACATTTGAATCGTCCTTCCATCGTAGCACAAAGTGATCTGATTCATGCAAAGTGTCTGAACTTTCGGGCCGTAGCACCGCGAACTGACCGGTATTTGGGTCAGGGTTTTGTTTTGCAGCGCAATAATCTTTTCCTTTTTTATATATGTTTTCGAGCGCTGATTCTTCAACAGGTTGTACTAGGGTGTCAGGGGTTAGCGCTGAAGACGATGGTATATTTTCGGGGATCTCTGGTGCTGGTTGCTCGATCAAAGCGGGTGGTGGCGAAGGTTCCGAGATTGGAGTCGTGTCAAGATCCAGATCCGAGATGCTTTTGTCTGTGCCAAGTGGTGGCATTTTCTGTTTCCTGTTTTATAAATAAGCTTTATTTTTATTATTAGATCACTAAAATACAAAACTCAGAAGATCAAAATTTGTACGCTTTTTACTGTATGCCTCGTGATTGGATTTCTCTATTTTTTTGTTGTTACTCTGAGTTCTTTTTTAGTAGTTGCAACGTAAAGCAGATGCTCTGAAGTGGTCTAATAGCACCAGACACTTTAATGAGAGATTATAGAGGTCAAGCATTGAAGTGTCTCGATGAGTCAGAAACGATCGAACTGACAGAAATTTACTTTTATTAACCTTGAAGAAAAAATGGCTGATTCACTGGCTGCTCGAAGTTCAGTAACTGTAGAATATTTTTCCCATACTTGTTCAGGTTCGTTAGATTGATTTTGGATTTCGAACCACGAGCAGTAGGCTGGACGGCTTTCGCCTATAGTTAAATTTCATGGCTGTTTGGATTTCATCTGCGCTAAAAACGATTAACCACTTCATTACAGGCTAGCCTAGACTTGTGGTGAACCTAGAGTGGTCAGCTTCTCTCGCCTGCGAATCTCAACGCATAGTGCTTACAAAAACGCATAGTGCTTACAAAACGCATAGTGCTTACAAAACGCATAGTGCTTACAAAAAGGCGAGAGACCTTGATTGCAGCACGAGCTATGCGCTGGCCGCAATCGAGTAGCGCTTGGAGAAAACTTTATATCATCCAATGCGGAGACTTTGGTAAACTACGAGCGTTTGAGGTAAACTAAGCGCCTGGGGTATACTTAACCACTTGGTTTTAAAAGTTATTTTCTTATCTTTGGGTTTGAACTTACCGCACTTCAAGTTTGAGCTTTCTACTGCAAAATGGATGGAGCCGCTCCCACACAATGAAAAGCTGTTTTCTTGCTTCACACAATCCGGGTAAACAACGTGAATTTTCTGAGATCTTAGAGCCCTTAGATTGGCGTTTGATCCAAAGTAGTGAGATTGGTTTCGCGGATGTACCCGAGACAGGGCGAACCTTTGTGGAAAATGCGTTGATCAAAGCGCGTGCTGGTGCCGCTCACAGTCGATTGCCCACTTTGGCTGATGATTCCGGCTTAGTTGTACCGGCTCTCAATGGAGATCCGGGTGTATATTCAGCGCGTTACGCTGGCGATACAGCCAATTCTGATCAAAATATCAACAAGTTGTTGCAAAACATGGATCAGAAAACCGATCGAACCGCGTTTTTTTATTGTGTGCTGGTTTTCCTTCAACATGCTGATGATCCAATGCCCTTAATTGCTCAAGGGTGTTGGTCGGGCCAATTGACTGAATCGCCAAAAGGGAATGGGGTCTTTGGTTATGATCCCGTGTTTTTGACGGAATCGGGTAAAACGGCTGCTGAACTGACACCGGAAGAAAAGCACACCATCAGTCACCGAGGTCAAGCCTTACGCAGCTTGGTGCGCCAGATCGAAGAGATGCATTCGATGTTGGATCGACACGCCTCGAGCCGCAGCGCAGAGATGAGTGAACCCTCAGACTGAGGTGCGTAAAAACTAATTTCCTTAATATTTCAATAGTTTAGTCCAAATTCAATCGGTAACTGCAGAATGTTGACCAGTTGATCTTCATGTATTTGCTTGGGCTGGAAGCGTGCGATGTTGCGCACAATATTAAGAGTGAGTGTAAT
>JARRRL010000089.1:10213-12436 GCA_037380725.1 Gammaproteobacteria bacterium
GCTGGTAGGCGGCGTCTCGAATGACTTCTGAAAAGGCATTGATGATCGGCGTCGAATAACGTGGCTCGACTTTGCCTTGTCCCAGCACAAAGCCACAGGTGATTGAAAAAGCGAGCCCTGGACTGTAGTACTTTAGAAATCCAATGAATAAATCACAAATACCCGATATTTGCGCAATGTCAGGCATACGTGAGCCAAGTCGTTGCATAATCTGAGGGTGGCGCATGCGCCCAAGTGGTCCTGATCCATCTGTGAATTCGTGATGCATCAGGATCGCGTTGATCACATCTGGCGGAATGCTGTTTTCACTGCTGCTCATTGTGTTGCTATCTAATATGATTTTATGACCGACCAAGGGGTGCAATACTTCAAAATTGTCAATGTGTTCACTCAGTCGTGTGTAGCCAATATCTTTAAGGAGCCCGAGCATAACCAGTGATTTGATCTGGAGGGTTTTCCAACCCAGCTTGCTGGCCATGGCGATCATGCATAACAAAGAAGCTTGGTTCATTCTGATCTTATCGTGCCAATCGGCGCGATAAAAAAGATTCAAGTATGAGGAAAGCGTGGGGTGAAAGTTCAGGTTTTTAATGGTCGACTGAATTTGTTTGATGTGTTCGTCGATGGGCATTTCGGATAGAAATGGGTAGTCCTGTAGAATCAAGTCTATGTTGCTTTGTAAAGTTCTCCACGTTGGGTATTCGGTGCTGGGTTGATGTTGGAGCAATCGTGAGAACGAGCTTGTCTCTTCGCATTCCTTTTCAATAAAATCTTGTAACTCTTTGCGCATATCACCTTGAAAAAAGAAGTGATAGTCGTTGTAACGGTACAATGTTACGTCGAGGAGGGTTTCGATGATTTTCTCGGAAAAGACGACGTTCATTTGAATATAAGGAGAGCCAGCTAATTGCTTCAATAGCAGTTCGGTCTTGCAGGTGTTTTCACTGATGCGGTAAATGGGAACGAGACTGGAGCAGCCCGAAGAAAAGATTTGCTCTCGGTAATAACGTTCTGTTTCGCGTATGGTGGTATTGACGGATTTTTCAACATCTAAGATGTCGGTGTCAACTTTTTGATTCATGCAATTCCGACCTTGTTTGTCAGAGCAGGCCTCGGCTATTGTTTGAGGCTTGAGTTTTAGGCTTGAGTTTTAGGCTTGAGTTTGAGGTTTGAGGTTTGAGGTTTGAGTTAGAAAGCCACCCTTTATTTGGGGGGCTAATAATTCAGTCCGAATTCAATCGGCAATTGCAAAATGTTAACCAATTGATTCTCACCGATTTGTTTGGGCTGAAAGCGTGCGATGTTGCGCACAATGTTTAAGGCGAGCGTAATTCTTTCATACCAAGAGCTTGTTTTGGTGTTAATCATCTTGTTTGCGTTGTGGCGTACATCGGGGTCATGCAGTACATTAATGATGTCTGTAATCAGTTGACTGGCTTCGTCTGGCTGTATCTCATTGATTCGATAGGCACCTTCTTGAACGACTTCCGAGAAAGCCTTGATGATCCGGGGTGTATATCGGGGATCAACACGACCTTGTCCAAGAACGAAGCCGCAGGTAATTGAAAAAGCAACGCCCGGGCTGTAATCGTTCAAAAATCCAAAAAATAAATCACAGATTCCAGATAGCTGTGCGATCTCCGGCATGCGTGCGCCAAGCAGTTGCGTAACGTGTGGGTGACGCATGCGGCCCAGTGGCCCCGATCCGTCGGTAAATTCGTGATGCATGAGTATGGCATCCGTTACGATTGGTGGAATGCTTTCGTCTTTGTCGGCTAATTTATTGCATTCCAGTATTAATTTATGGCTCACCAAGGGGTGCAACACTTCAAAATTTTCAATGTGTTCGTTCAAGCGCGTGTAACCAACGTCTTTCAACAGCCCCAGCATGATCAGCGTTTTGATCTGCGACGTGTTCCAACCCAGTTTATTAGAAATGGCGACCATGCATAACATAGAGGATTGATTTAATTTAACTTTTTTGTGCCAGTCGGCGTTATGAAAGAAATCCAGGTAGGATTCAACCGACTGATGCATATTCAGGTATCTGATGATCGTTTGAATTTGCCGTAACAGCTCGCTGATGGGGATTGTTGACATGAACGGGTAATCTTGGGTAATCAAATCGACGTCATTTTGCAAGGTCCGCCAGGTGGAGGAGGGGGTTTGGTCATTGGATTCGTATTTAGCTATGTGTGAGAAAGAGGGGGTTTTTTCACATTC
>JARRRL010000090.1:0-6603 GCA_037380725.1 Gammaproteobacteria bacterium
GCCATGTCCCACTCGAAACGACCTTCGAAATTGGCTCAGCCGGCTCTGGACACAGGAGCGTCGTCACCACACCCACACACATCCCACAGGCCATAATCACATACGTTAGACACCATGCATCATAACGATAATCTGCAGCAGTCGAGCCAAACCATTGGGCCAGAAACAAGGCCCCCGCGCCCGCAGCAATCATACCCACACGATAACCGGCTACGTAAGTGGCAGACAAAGCGGCCTGTAGTTCAGCAGGTGCGGATTCAATGCGAAATGCATCCAGTACGATATCCTGAGTCGCCGAAGAAAAACCAAGACAGACCGCCGCTATAGCCATGTAAACCAAATCGATCTCGCCCTGAGCAGGGTCCACCAATGCCATCGCTAGTATGGCTATAGCCACCATGACTTGTGAGCACAACAGCCACGCTCTGCGTCGCCCCATGCGCCGCGTTAACCACGGCAATGGCACGCTATCCACCAAAGGAGACCATACAAACTTAAAGGAATAGCCTAAAGCAGCCCAACTGAAAAAAGTGACAGTCGATCGTTCCACGCCTGCTTCACGCAGCCATAACGAAAGGGACGAAAAAATCAGTAAAATAGGTAATCCAGCAGCAAAACCAAAAAACAGCATCGCCACAGCACGCCGATCAAACAAAACCCACATCGCGGGCATTGATTACCCGTACTCATTGCAAACACACAAACCGATCATCAATACCGAACCACGCCCTCTTGCTGCTACGCACACTAAAATCTAGAATTAAGCCTCGTATAGGAAAAGCGCTTCCGCCACTTTTCACGATCGGTAACACATTCCATGATGGATCACCACGCAGACAGCACGAATCTTCTACCACTTCTGACTATTGGCGTCATGACCGGCAATTCAGTGGACGGCATCGATACCGTTTTAACTGCCTTTCACGCGGATGGCCGTATTCAAGATTTACACAATCATTTCGTCCCATTTGAAGACACATTTTATCAAGCGATTCGAGCGCTTCAGCACAGCGTCGCTCAGTACGCGGGCCACATGGAGACGGTGGCAGAGCAATTCCATTGCTCCATTGCAGGCATTTCATATAGTTTTGACCGTCTACAGCGTGAATTAATCGATCTTGTCGCGGATTCCATCAACGCGCTGATCATCAAGGCGCGTGCACACCCACCGCCATATCCGACACCCGATGGACTCTTCCCTCCCGTGGACATTATCGGCTTTCACGGACAAACCTGTGATCATTGCCCACCGTCTCGCCTTGGTGCTAATGACTCGAAACGGGTATATACTGTCCAAATTGGTGATGGTCAACGTCTAGCGGACCTAACCGGCATTACCGTCGCCTGTGACTTCCGTTCTGATGATCTTATGGCTGGCGGCGAAGCGGCACCACTCGCACCGATGCACAATCTGCATCTAACTAACAACGCCCGACCGTCTGAACGAATCCCCATCGTGTTCTGCAATGCCGGAAATACCGGCAACTTATCACTCATCAGCACAGCACAGCTCTCTCATTCCGCTCATCAGTCTTATCATCCGTTTCTTACCTATGGGTGGGACACCGGACCGTTTAACCATTATCCCGACCACTTAATGCGAAAATATCGCAACCAACCTTGCGATTTGGATGGGCGCCTTGGTGCTCAAGGGCACATCAATCTCACACTTCTGGCTACGCTCTTCAGTCATTCCGTAAAACATGTTACTGGTGATAACTACTTACTGATGAGTCCTCCTAAATCGGGCGACCCAAATTTTTACACTTGGCTACCCGCGTTGGACGACGACACCCTGCCACTGGCTGATCGCGTGAGAACGGCTGAATACTTTGCTGCCTACGCATTCACTCACAGTTTAAGCTTTATTCCCGAACACGTACAAGTGCCGACTCACTTCGCTCTTTTTGGTGGCGGTTGGTCCAACCCAATTATACGACAACACTTTGAAGGTATACTGAAAGGCAAATTTCAAGAAAACCCTATTTTACCAACACATCACACTACTTTTCAGCACACGCTATCGCGCCTTCATATGAATAAAAATTCCATCTTCATCACAAAAACTGAAACCTTTGGGATTAACAGTCAAGCAATGGAAGCCCGCGTGTTCGCTGACATGGCGCGCTGCCGCTTAATGGGTATTCCTTTTTCCACACCTGAAATCACAGGGGTATCATCCCCAACAGTAGGCGGCATCCTCAGATTTCCTCAGCAAACTGCATCAAACGCCACATCAAACGTTCGCGCGCACCTCATTGAATACAGCATGAAAGGGCCAGCACAAAATCCGATCACAACGGACACGCGCTGGAGTCGCGCCAGTGCAGGTTGGTGGAAACGGTATACCCAACCCCACAACAACACTAATAATACTATAAACAAATAGACACTTTATGATTGCTTGTAGCAAATTTTGCTAACTAGTAAAGACGCTCTCCCAGTCAGCATCGCACAGCATGTTATAGCGCTATCAGCCACTTTCACCTGGCATCTTACATCACATCTATCTTCACGAATAACAATGATTACAAAAACTTAGCACAAAACACAACACTTCACGTCAGATCCCCACTGTCATATTCTAGTTATCCGCCATTTCTCTGATCAACGCATTCATACAACTTTTCAGATCACTCTCCACACACAGACAAGAATTGAGACGAAACCAAGACACTGCGCACATTCTGTTCGAACATTTTTTCTTCTAACCGACAAACGCACTGAACATTGGATAAAAAAACGCACAGTCAGACTGAACGATTACCCTTTCACCAACAAAAATATAATTAATACACAAAAAATGAGGTAAAAATGAGGCTAACTCGCCTTTTTTTATACCTAAAATTCAACCACTTAAGAAACATCATCCGACGATATTCTTGCCACATCTAGACAACCCGTCAAGCGTCAAAAAACGCTTGCGCTGTTGGAAAAATGCCGCTAAGTTGTTGTCGCTATTTGACGTTGACATCAGAGGAACATTCCCTGATCAACGCCGATCTGAAAGCACCTCAATCACTATTGGACGAAAAGATAACATGTATACTGGTAAAGGTTTTAGCGACTGGGAAATCGGCGACGTAGACGTCTTTATCCACGACGGAAAATATCACCTGTTTCACCTCATCATTCCAAATCACGATTACATTGCACACGCCGTATCCGATGATGGCATTAACTGGCGTCGCGAAAAAAATGCGCTTTTTGTAGGCGATCCAGGCGAATGGGATGATGACATGCTGTGGACAATGCACGTCTCCCAAGAAGAAGACCATTTTGTCATGTATTACACTGGACTAAGCCGAAAAGATGCCTGGACCAGTCAACGAATTGGACGTGCTCGATCCGATGATTTGATCCATTGGACAAAAGAAAAAGCCCAAGGCTTACCGCAAGGCAGCACGGGTCCA
Source organism: Gammaproteobacteria bacterium (assembly GCA_037380725.1). Taxonomy (GTDB): domain Bacteria; phylum Pseudomonadota; class Gammaproteobacteria; order Pseudomonadales; family JANQJO01; genus JARRRL01. Next base: position 3,414 of record JARRRL010000090.1, read on the forward strand.
TACTATGAAACTGCGGGAAAGAACAATCCGCGAAAATGGTTGAGTTTCAGAGACCCCTTCAAATTCAATTATGACGGTGAGACGTATCTACTGATCAATGGACGGGCCGCCTCAGGCCCCGTGAATCGCCGAGGCTGCGTGGCCTTAGCTAAACTGCTCGACGATCGATTTGTTTTGCAAAAACCTCTTTTTATACCTGGCGTATACGACGATGTGGAATGCCCGTGTGTTTTCGAATTGAGCGGAAAATTTTATTTATTCGGTTCAATCCGCGAAGACATCAAAGTACGCTACTGGTCCTCCGACGCGTTGTTGGGCGACTACAAAACTTATCACAACAACCTATTGTTACCAAAAGGTAACTACGCGGCCAGAGTCGTTTACGATGGTGATCACAAACAAATCGAAGTTGACGCTACGGGTAAAATTTATCTCAGCAGTTACTATCGTTGGCCTGAAAAAATTCTCGGTTCATTAGCACAAAAGGATTTTCCGACACCACGGCAATTGCTGAGCAACAGCCAAGCTCGCGTAGACATCGATGCGGAAAGCTGGCATATTATCGCGGATGGATCTTACGAAGTATTTGCGTTCAACAAACCTTCTGAATCGCTGATTTGGGAAGGCACATTTAAGCTAGAAGGATACGGAAAATTTGGACTGGTCATCGATTGTGATACGGAAGGCAATGGCTACTGGATCACCATTGATGTGATAAACGGCTACGTCAAAATTCGATCATGGAGCTTCAACGAGACCAACGTGCACAATAACTTCATCTACGAAAGCTTACAGGCAAATCACTTTCCTCCGCCCTGCGATCGTAGTCTCAATTTCAAACTGATCCGGTACGGTAATTATTTGGAATTGAGCATTGATAATCGAATTGTGTTAACGCTCATTGATTATCAATATTCGAACCCCTTCTTAGGATTTTATCTCTCTTCCTGCAGCGCCACTTTAACGAATAGTACAATCTATTCTCTTTCCGATCCACAACACGAATACGCGTCACAAGAAGTTTACTTTGACTAAAGCAATCAATGGATTAGAAGGCATTGATCTGAGTGCACGCCTCAATGGAAAAATAAATTGAACCAATAACCACAAGCGTGCTAGGCTGCTAGCGCGTTTTCTTTGTGCGTAACACGCGCTAGCAGCAACGTAAATCCGTCAACCAATAGCAAAAAATAGTAAAGTAAAAAACAACATTGAATCAAGTACGATAAAGGCAGGCTTCGCATGGAAATATCATTTGATCAATACGCAAACGACGAAAACGTGTCTGAACTCATCCGTACAGCCATCGAGTTTGGCTCCAATGTGCTGGCTGCCATCGTGATCTTGATTGTCGGTTTATGGGCATCAAAACGTATTGCCGCCGTCGTCGAAAAATCGTTACATAAAGCAAAGCTGGACATCACACTCAGTGTTTTCTTATCTAAGTTATCGTATTTGGCTCTGATCGCTTTTTCTGTCATTGCAGCCTTATCCCGAGTCGGCATTCAAACCGCGTCCTTTGTTGCCGTATTAGCCGCCGCCGGTCTTGCAATCGGTATGGCGTTACAAGGATCGCTCTCCAACTTCGCAGCAGGTGTCATGATTTTAATTTTCAGACCTTTTAAACAGGATGATTGGGTCGATGCGGGCGGCGTAAGCGGTGCGATAAAAGAAATAAACGTTTTCTTCACTGTATTGGCTACCGGAGACAATAAGAAAGTGATCGTACCAAACAGTCAAATGACGGGAGGCTCTATCACCAATTATTCTGCCTACGGCACACGTCGCGTAGATCTCGTTATCGGTGTAAGCTACAATGCCAATCTGGCCGCGACACGGCAAGTCATTCATTCGGTTTTAGCCCAGCACCCAAATATACTGCACGAGAAAGAGTACACCATCGCCATCTCGGAACTCGGAGCCAGCTCCGTTAACTTCACTGTGCGATCATGGGTCAATAGTTCAAATTATTGGCCAACCTATTTTGACTTGAATGAACAGATAAAAAATGCACTCGATGCCAACAACATTTCGATACCTTTTCCACAAATGGATGTACATTTAAACCCATCCGTCGAAGCTGCATTCGCCGCCCAGCAAAGAAACCCCTCCGCGCAGAGCCAAAACAACTGATTTTCTCAAAATACCGATTTAATATTATTTCAAACGTAACTCCATGTGAAACGTCGTCCCCACATCCACATCCGATGTAACCGCCATTTGCCCCTTATGGTGATCAGTAATTATAAAATAAGAGAAGGATTGTCGGCGATCAGCCTCAAGGCTCTCACCACAATCCACTCCTCCCGCAATTTGTGTATTATTGAAATAAGGTTCAAAAATCATTTGTTGCTCGACCGGACTCAAACCAACGCCATTGTGTTGAATTTTAAGCCACAACACTTCATACGACTCCAATACCGTCAATGTAATTTGAGGGCGCCAATCCGAATGATTCATTTCCATGGGCTTGTTTGCGGCTTCGTCTCTTTGCACCTCCGAACAAACATCCTCTTGCTGCGTATCACCATCCACCACAGCACGCTGACCGACCTGAGACAGCATAAAAAATTTATCCGCTAATGCATAACTGCAATGCCGTAACAAACTTAAAAAAACTTGTTGCAATTCACCGGCATTACACAGAACGTGAGGCAAATTCTCTTCATAGTGGCGCTTAACTATAATCTCGTTGAATTTAAGTCCTTTCGTATCTGCATAAATCCCAGCAGCCAAGCTCAGCGCATGTTCAAGCACGTCAATAATATCTTGTGGTCGTTTGCTGTGGCGATGGCTGGCGGCAAAATCCACCAAATTACTCGTAATAGCGGCAGCTCGATAACTTTCATTACGCGCTTGCAACAAAGGAACTTGCAGTCCTTCGCTGTATTGACGCATCGTTTCTGAAGCCGACACACTCCCCACTTGTTCACTCACAACCTGGTATGCATATTCAATAGACTTAATGATATGCTGCAACGGCAGGTTGATATCTTGAGCCATTGATGACGCCAACTCGCCCATCGAGGAAAGCTTGTCTTTCTGAATCAGCATATTCATGGATTGGACCTGCTTGGTGACATCGTCAATGAGCAGCACAATCCCCGTTTCTAAACCCGTTTCCAGCACATTTTCAATTGGATATATAACAATATCAAAATGCAACTGACCGCGCTGACTCCGACTGAGC
>JARRRL010000090.1:6618-15056 GCA_037380725.1 Gammaproteobacteria bacterium
TCCCACAGCATTTTCCCAACAATACAGTCAGCTTCCAATCCTGTCAGTTGCTCAGCACCCCGATTCCACTGGGTCACAACACCGTCATCATTTAGGCCAACCAACATCAACGGCATTGACTCAAGAATACTCTCCAAATAGGTTTGTGATGCATGCAAACGTTTGGTCGTTTGCTTGTGACGATTGATTTCACCTTCCAGCAAGTGATTCGTTTGTATCAGCAATCGATTGGAATCATCCAGCGTTGCAGTTCGCTCCGCCACTCGTTGCTCCAATTCTTCGTTACTGGTAATCAACGCATGGTTCGCACGGTGTAACTGCCGACGCGCCACATACAATCGCCCCACACTCAGCGAAAGTAGAATAATCAAAATACCACTCGACCAATTAGCCACATACTGCCAATTGGTATTGCCTTGCTCATTCTCAAAGTATTCGAATGCCCACGCCATGTCTGGCGCCACCACGACGAATAAGGTATACAGTATAAAAGACCACTTTTTAATATACCGCTGGCAGCAACTTACAAACATCATGCCCATGGTACAACTCGTCCCTTTGCGCTCACCATCATTCATATTCATATGCAACTGGCATCCGCGTTTTAATAAAAAACCAACACCCACTCAAGCTTCCGGATTCTAACTAACTTCGAGACCAGCCTCAAAGTGATCCAATGGCCACACCCAAGCGAGCTCATAAAGCACAGCAGAACACGCATACTTGTTCCGCTCCAAAAAAATCACAACGGCACACAGTGTAACCAAGCCCCCACATTAGCTGTTTACGCAATGACGACACACACAGCCTGTAACCAGACTCATCTCCCACCTCACCGCTGTTTCCGATAATCTGCTAGAGGTATCAATCTGTGATGACGACACGCCCAAGTCCCCTCCAAAAATTTTGCACACCCATAAGGGGGAGGGGAAACCCACAACAAACACATGCCCCCAGACTGTCACCGATCCACATAAGAGGTTGTATGGTGATGAACGAAACGGTAATCCACGACTTTCTTCCTTATTCTGAAGCGATCCGATGGACACTGCAAAAGGACTATTTCGAACAACGTGGACCCGAAGCGTGGCGTCAACGTGATATCCCTTTCCGCGTTACCTCTAACTCGCTCGCTGCAAAACAAAATGTGCTGATGGTGCTGGATTCCATCTCAGCTCAACAGCACATAGGCAGTCTGAATAAATCGGATGCCATTGTAATCTTAGAATTAGGATGTGGGTTAGGCTTATTTGCTTATCATTTTTTACGTCAGTTTGAACTCATCTGTCAGGAACAAAACCGATCAGATTTCTCTCGTTTGCAATACGTCGCCACCGATTACGTACAGAGCAATGTCGAAGCCATAACCCAGTATCCTCATATGCAGTTATATCTTAAGAGCGGACACTTACAAGTGGGACAGATCGACAGTGCTCGTGCTCAATATATACATCGCTATTGTACACAAACTCATACTTTTACCGAATCACAACCCTTACCGCTATTAAGCGCAGTAATCGCCAACTACATGCATTGCTGTTTACCTGGTCGAATAATCGGAAAAATAACCAACGTTTGGCACGAAAAGCATGTTCAGAGCACCATTGTGCTCCAAGAGAATGAAGTACAAAGCGGCTCATCTTTGGAGCAAATTTTGCATAAACCTAACGCCATTGATCGTGTTAAAGAACACGGTCAATGGATCCCCATTGCAATCAACGATGTGTGCATCAACGCAGCGCATCAGGCAGCACTTAATGACATTACCACCCACCAGGCCAATACCAGCTTTATCAGCTCCGAAGCATCGTTAATCAACATTACAGAAATTAGCCAAATACTTCATCCTATGGCAATTTACCTGATTCACGACAAGGCATGCGTCAACCAGAACGCCCACACTTTTAATGACATTTATGATCACACGAATCATGGAAACTCTACGGCATACATGGTAAATTTTCCACTGTTGCTCACCTACGCCACACAGATTGGATTGAACACATACTTAACACGATCACCCTCGTACACAGTACAAACCTTAATGATACAGAAAGGAGACAGCTCCACATGCCAAGATACTTTTCGTTTGATTTTTCAAAATTTTAACCTAAATCAACACATGTCCGATTTGTTTCGTCTTGCGCACGACTGCCTAGCAAGCCGTGCATTCTCTCTAGCAGCTCACTTATACGAAAAATTTATCGATCGTGGCGCCGAAGATCCTGATGTCTTCCTTAATCTCGCCAAAGCGCTTATTGCATTAGGTGATACCCATCGAGCACAAGAAATGATCACACAAGGCCGACACTTGGATCACTTCCAATTGATGAATTTTGATCACCTGGATGGATTAGTGGCGCATGCTCAAGGACATAAAGAAAACGCGCTGCGATATCTCAAACGTGCACTGGCGCAAGAGCGCGACCCAAACACTGCCACAGACATTCAAACATTAATTTCAGTTTATAATAAGTAGTCTTTACAAGACTTTCACCAACCCGGCACCCACACAAGCACTTCTTATTATGAGCAATAGCCCTCACGTGATCCCGAGCGGTAACACCCACCGGTTTGATAAAGAGAATTTTATAATTAACAATACATTGAGATCTGGTCCTATTGGTGTTTTTGATTCAGGTGCCGGTGGACTTTCCATTGCTCGAGCTATACGCGCACAACTTCCCAACGAACACATCCTATACCTGGCCGATACCCAACACGCACCATACGGCAGCAAACCCACTGAACTTGTCACCGAGCGTGCTGAACACATTACACGTTTTTTAATCACATTAGGCGCAAAACTGATAGTAGTGGCATGCAATACCGCCACCGTTACGTCAATCAAGCATTTACGTACTCAATTTGAGCACACCACATCACCGTGCCCAATTGTTGGTGTCGAGCCCGGTATTAAGTTAGCTCACCACATCATGAGCACCACCTACCCTCAAAATCGCAAGCTAGGCATCACGGCAAACCAAACACCCTTAGCCGTTCTGGCAACACATAACACACTAAAAACCACGGCCTTTCGCAAACTGATCACCACGCACACCACTCACTCATCTGTTATTTTACAACCCTGTCCTGGTTTCGTAGAAGTAGTGGAATCGGGAAATCTAGCTGACTCAACGGCTTTTAACACGGTGACCCGCATCCTCAACCCATTACTGCGCCGTCACATCAATACATTTATACTGGGTTGTACACACTTCGATTTTTTAGCTGAAACCTTCAGCAAAGCAGCCAATCAACCCATTCAGCTGATTCAAACGCACGAACCCGTAGCAAAACAGGTTTTTAATAGATTAAAAAATAATCAAATTATAAACCCGCTCATCACTCCTCCAAGAGATCACTTTTTTTGCACTACCACTGATCCATTGAAAATCAATATCATTGAACGCGCTTATTCAAAATTATGGGGTGCCAATATTACTATGCAGTGCGCAGAAATCTAAAAACCCATCCATACACTTGATCCAGTCCAACCTCCCTATCCTTAACGCATTACCAAACACATGCTTTCGAAAAAATCATAAGATCGAGCTTGATACGTCCTCACAAAAGCATATAATATATACCGCCTTCTACAAAGTACAATTTAGCCTCATTACGTAGGTGCTGCTGTGGCGTGGATACGGTGTTTCATGTTATAGCCACAGAAAACAACCCTTTGGAATCCGTTACCGATTTCCCTCAGCACGTCGCTTGCCCGTACCGGGGTAGATTATGACCGTCACAGCACTGTCATTGCACAGAATAGGACACTTCACATGCCTCGAGTTTTAACTGGCCTTTTCGGCGTTCTTATCGTTGGCTTCCTTAGCATCGAATCCGTTTTTGCTTCCGAATCTCATCATGTCAGCACCGCACTCAACCTAACGACGCATTGGGTAGGATATGCCGCTTTAGCAATTTTCGCTGCTGCTTATCTATTAGTCATTCTTGAAGAACATATTCATTTGAGAAAGTCTAAACCTGTCATCTTAGCCGCTGGTCTTATCTGGATCTTAGTGGCTTTGATTTATCAATCTCACTCTGATTCAGAACTGATCGAGTCGAGTATTCGCCACAATTTTTTGGAATACGCTGAACTATTCTTTTTTCTTTTAGTAGCAATGACTTATATAAACGCCATGCTGGAACGTGGCGTTTTCGAACAACTGCGCCATTGGCTCATCGCTCAAAAGTTAAGTTATCGCATTTTATTCTGGCTTACGGGTTTACTTGCCTTTCTCATCTCTCCCGTTGCGGACAATCTAACTACCTCATTGATCATGTGCGCAGTCGTCATGGCCGTGGCGAATGGGCTCAAACGATTTATCTGCGTTAGTTGCATCAATATTGTCATCGCCGCGAATGCCGGCGGCGCGTTCAGCCCCTTCGGCGACATCACGACTTTGATGGTATGGCAAAAAGGCGTTATTGAGTTCAAGGAGTTCTTCAATCTGTTTTTACCCGCTTTAATCAATTGGGTCATCCCTGCATTCATCATGAGTTTTGCAATACCTGCCGGACGCCCTGAATCAACGCAGAATGGTGGGCAACACATCAAAGCGGGCGGCTTTACAATTGTGTTTCTATTTTTAGCCACCATCATCACTGCTGTATGCTTTCATAATTTCCTCAACATTCCTCCCGTGTTCGGCATGATGACAGGGCTAGGTTACCTCAAACTGTTCAGTTATTCCCTAAAGCGCCGCTCTCAAGCTTGGCGTTCAAGAAATGACAATCCACCCAGCTCTCAAAATGACCCATACAGTTTTGATGTGTTTGCTAACATTGCACAAGCCGAGTGGGATACATTATTCTTTTTTTACGGCGTCATCCTCGCCGTTGGTGGTTTAGGTTTCATCGGTTATTTAGAACTCACATCTGCAGCTTTGTACGGTTCACTGGGCGCTACGAATGCCAACGTACTCATCGGGATTATGTCCTCCATCGTGGATAACATCCCTGTCATGTTTGCTGTACTAACAATGCATCCAGATATGTCTCACAGCCAGTGGTTATTGGTAACCTTGACCGCCGGCGTTGGTGGCAGCTTACTGTCTATCGGTTCAGCCGCTGGCGTTGCTTTAATGGGGCAGGCCCGAGGATATTATACATTTTTTGGGCATCTCAAATGGACCCCCGCTATAGCGCTAGGTTATGCTGCAAGCATCGCTGCTCATGCCATACTGAATGGACCACTGTAAAGATTCCGTCTATAGTTGCTTTGTACTATTGCTCACCCCACTCAAACAAGGTGTATCCGATTAACATAACACTCCCGATGGGATACACCTCAGCAACATCTAAGAATTGTTCTGCAACATCAATTACTAAGTCTTAGACTGGCACACTCTCACACAACGCCCTTCCAAACAGTCTAAACAAAAAATAGACAGATCACGCAAGTACAGCGTCTTTTGTTTATATCTGTTTACATCTTTTTCCTTACACGGCGGCGCATGACACCAAGATCAAGCCACACTTCGGCTACAGTCTGTCCTGCCGCATTCAACAGCTCTACACGCACTTTAGCTTTTGCACTATCGTGTCGCTCTAGATACTCCAATAGACGTTGCATATTCTCTTCAGAAGGGAAATGCGCCAAGGCACCACTCACCAATTCAGTTGGTTGAACAATCAGAAGACTGTAGTTCAACAAGAATACATCTAATGAACTGGCATTGCGGCGATCTATAACCGCATCTTGACGAACAAAGTCATCCACCATACCCTGCCATCCCGCCGATATACCCACAGCAGCGTAATACTCGAACGGTATAAAATCCACGTCCGGTGGTGGCGTAAGCTCGATCGGATAATACGTCGTGGCATGATCAAAATACAGCGGATCATTACCATCATACGTATTTAATAAAAACTGATCTCCCCAACGTCGTTCACGACGTCGTTCTCGCGCCAACCCATAAACAGGCTCTCGATCCCAAAATAAAGCCATTTCATCCGGTACATTTTGGCCAGAGAAGCTCATAGTTTCATCTTTGTTTGCCATACGATACCGCCGAACAACTCGCTCTAAATCCTCCCGCGAGAAACCATTAACACCCAGATCACGTAAACAATCAGCCGCTAACTCACCCTGGCGCACGGTTTTCTCGCTTTCTGTAGCTGGTCGAGCATGAGCACCTTTCAATGAAGCAGAAGAAAGTACATTTTTATTGCTTACAACAGGATTAATATTAATCGCTGAAGTACTCACGCTCGCTGCCCGCATAAATCTTCTAAAAAAGTTATCGCTATGTACAAAATCCTGATCATGATCTTGTTGTTTTACCAACTGGTGAAAAATTGTTTCTAAGTTTTTACTTAACGATTCAGATACCTTCGACCCTTCAGTCGCGGCTTCAGACCATTCAACACTACGAACGTTTTCCAAATTTTCTTGAATCACACGCTCATTTACTGTTTTATAAATATGCGCTAGTCGTTCACTAGACACAGGTTGAACAGCATCTATTCCATCAATTTTGTCATCACGGCTCATCATGATCACCTTGGTTCGTTACAGAACATTCAATCAGACTCAACATTCACAAGATAAGTGCCCAACCCATGACTAACAATGTTACCAAATTCCAAGCTAAGCGACTTTAGCCCACTGCACTGTAATTTGAAATGCTTTAAGAGCATGATCATAAATCAACCATTCGTAATGATCGCTTTCAATGCAAAGCCGACGCTTTGGTAGCAAAGTAAACGGATTTATCGATCCATTCGTTATCGAAGTACATCATCTCGGTTTTAGTCAAATAAGGAGCGAAAACATCCCATTGGCTGAATCTTGATAAAATATTGTTAATGAAATCTGATTCTCATCCCTTGATTCCCTCTTCTTTCTTATTTTTCTTCCCACTGACTCAAATGATTATGCCATCAACACAAACTGATAGATATACCAGTTCTGCGTTGCATGTGGTTATTATTTGATCTCTTTATACCTTCAGATCACAAATTTCCTATATTTGGATGGTTTATAAGCTCTCTTTTTGTCACAATCTGCCTAGACTAATTGCACAAAAAATCTAGAGTTACACACAATCTACCTAGACTTTATCACAAATCGTATAGGTTTAGTCACAATACATCTATATTATTTCTCGTAACATGTTGAAATATATGTATTAATTTGCTTCTAAATACTTAGATTATTTTAAATATTTAAATAATTATTCTGTTTACATAAAAGTTGAATGAAATTCTGTTTTTGTATATAACTATTTATTGAACAACCTCAAACAAAAGTAAGAACACAAAAGGAATCTATATATGGCTCATACAGGTTTGTCTCAAATTGACAAAATAATTGAGAACTTTCATGAGAACGTCGGCTTAATGTGGGAACTGGGTGTTGCGCCGAATGCAGATAAAAGCTTTGATCATTTGTTTTCCGCTACTCAAGTAGCGGAAATGCTAAATAGAAGTCGTGTAACTTTGAGTAAATTAACAGACGAATTACAACTTAATCCAGTCGTAACCAGTGGTGGTAGAATATCCGGCTATCATTTAGACGACATCAACCGTATTCGGGATCATTTAGCAATCAGACCTATTCGACAAATTGGTGACCCGACAGCCCGTATAGCAATACAAAACTTTAAAGGTGGTAGTGGAAAAAGTGCTACAACTACACACTTTGCTCAACATTTGGCTATAAAAGGTTATCGTGTCTTGATCGTTGATGTAGACCCTCAAGCCTCAACCACTGCAAGTTGTGGTTTCGTTCCAGATCGTGACTTCTGTCTTGATGACACTATGCTTCCCGTATTTCGTGGAGAAGCAAATCCTGAGGATGTTATTAAATCCACATATTTTCCTGGAATCCACCTCATCCCCTCTTGCCTCCAAGCATATGAAGCTGAATTTGCATTAGTTTTTGCTATAGCTGATGCAGATGCTCGAGGCGACACAGAGCAAAAATTATCCTTGTACTTTGAATTAGATGAATTGTTAAAACGTGTAGAAGAAAACTACGATGTCATTTTAATGGACTCACCTCCAGCCCTTTCGATTATGTCACTAAACATACTATGCGCAGCCAACGGCATCTTTGTTCCTGCACCTCCAATGATTTACGATTACCTTTCAACGGGACAGTACTTCATGATGATTAATAAAATGATGAGTGGTATTGTCGAAAATAAGCACTTTAACTTCATAAAAGTACTACCAACTAAAGTCGAGCGTGGAAAACGCAAGCAAGTTGATTTTGTGGAAGTCATGAAAGACACATTTGGGAATGACATCACCAAAACAGCCATTTTTTCAAGTTCAAATATTCCAAACGCGGCTCAAGAATTTAAATCAGCTTATGAAACTACAGGAAAAATGAAGGATCGTGTTGTTATAGAAATGTTGAACAATGTTTTCAGTAAACTTGAAACAGAAATTTTAAAAATGTGGCCATCTCAACAAGAGAC
>JARRRL010000091.1:0-34059 GCA_037380725.1 Gammaproteobacteria bacterium
GCCAATGAAGACAAGAAAGGTTTATTCCAAGTCGCCCAAAACGGCACGCTGTTTCTGGATGAAGTCGCTGATTTACCAATGCACATGCAAGTTAAATTATTGCGCAGTTTGCAAGAAAAACGAATCCGACCCATTGGGGCCGCCCAAGAGATGGATGTCAATGTCCGCGTACTGTGCGCCACACACAAAGACTTACTGAAAGAAGTCGGGGCCGGTACTTTTCGACAAGATTTGTATTACCGCCTCAACGTCATACAAATACACGTACCGCCATTGCGAACACGAAAAGAAGATTTACCGTTATTGTGTGAACACTTCATACACCGCATCACGCAGGCCTGGTCGCTGCAGAATATCACGCTCAGCGACAAGGCCAAGCAAGCTTTACAAGATTATGATTTCCCCGGCAACGTACGCGAATTGGAAAATATTATCGAGCGCGCCATCACACTCTGTGACGACACCATCATCGAGCGTCAACACTTGCAGTTGCGCAACGACGCCACCATCGTAGCACAACCATCCTCCCACACTCCCCCCGCTCAAGAACCACTCCCGCCTCCCTTACTCGAAGGCGAAACCCTTGAAGAGCACTTGTTGAATATTGAAAAAAGTATCTTATTGCAAGCACTCGAAGAAACCCATTGGAATCGAACCGCCGCCGCCAAAATGTTAGGACTCAGTTTTCGTTCATTACGTTATCGGTTGAAAAAATTAGGCATCGACGACGACAACGAGCACGTGAATCCTTGATTTGAATTCACTTACGGGGAGGCGACACGCTTCACAAACAACAAATCCCAAACACCGTGCCCCAATTTAAGGCCACGCTGCTCAAATTTCGTTAAGGGACGCCACGTCGGACGCGGCACAAAGCCCTCATCCTCAGCAACATTATCCAATCCATCAAACGCATTCAAAAAGGTCAGCGCCTCCTTGGCGTAAGGCTCCCAATCAGTGGCCATGTGAAACACACCGCCGGGTCGCAGTCGATCACGCACCAGTTGCATCAATTCTTCACGCACAAAACGGCGTTTATGATGCCGCTTTTTGGGCCACGGATCCGGAAAATAAAGCTGAAAACGATCCACGACATTCGACGGTATCGCGTGTTGCAACACCTCGTGCGCGTCTTCAAGATACACACGCACATTTTCAACACCCTCAGCCTCGATGTGTTGCAAAATCGCCCCAACACCCGGTTTGTGCACCTCGATACCAATAAATCGATGCTGCGGATGCGCCTGAGCCATGGCCACTAAACTTCGACCATCACCAAAACCCACTTCAAGCACCAACGGTTCATTCGCCATACCAGCAAAAACAACATCGAGTTTCAGTGGTATGCCAGCATCCAATCCAAAACGCGGTAAGCTTCGAGTCAAGGCCAGTTTCTGTCCTTCAGTCAAACGACCTTGCCGCAACACATAGCTGCGAATCCGCTCACGCTTACCCTGCGGCGCATCATTCCTCATGAAACACCCACTATGCCAGCAATCGGTGAGGACGCCGACGCGTACAATCGCCGGGGCATACGACCAGCACGATACGCTAAGCGGCCTGCCTGAATCGCCAGGCGCATCGCCTCAGCCATTACGACTGGTTGCTGAGCCTGAGCAATGGCGGTATTCATCAGCACACCGTCACACCCCAATTCCATAGCAATAGCAGCATCAGACGCCGTGCCCACACCCGCATCCACCAATATCGGTACAGTCGCTTGCTCCAAAATTAACATAATGTTATACGGATTTCGTATTCCCAAGCCCGAACCAATAGGAGCCGCTAACGGCATTACCGCAACACACCCCGCTTCCGCCAGCTCTTTCGCCACCAAAGGATCATCACTGGTGTACGCCATCACTTGAAAACCGTCCTCCACTAAACACTGCGCGGCGCGCACAGTTTCCGCCACTTTGGGATACAGTGTTTTTTCATCACCCAATACTTCTAGCTTTACCAGATTGTGTCCATCCAACAGTTCGCGTGCCAAGTGACACACGCGAATCGCCTCCGTCGCCGAGTAGCACCCCGCTGTATTGGGTAAGATCGTGAGATCATCTGGCAAATAATCAAGCAAATTAGGTTCATCATTCGATTGGCCAATATTGGTCCGCCGTAACGCGACCGTCACAATTTCCGCTCCCGACGCGACAATAGCCGCGCGCGTTTGAGCAAAATCCGCGTACTTTCCCGTACCCACTAACAAGCGCGATTGATAGTGTCGTCCAGCCAATTGCCACGTATCTGACGGCTCATGCGCCTTCACCTTGCTTTCAGTCACACCCGCTGTATTACGCTTTTCAAGTTGCTCATCCATTGTTGTTGTGTTCATGTTGCTGTTACATTGGTGTGGTGTTGATGTGGCCGATTCCCCCCCTTGACCGTTATCACAAACCCTATCGACCCACTCCCCCACACGCACGCGTGATCTCAACCTCACCCGACGATTAAATCCTTCAGCGTCCATTGCGAATCCACGCACTGCAGCTGGCCGTTCACGTGAATTTCAACAGACTCTGCGGTTTTCAATCCATCTGCTGTTTTCAGCATAAAGAAACACCCTTATGTCGCCTCAAACAAGAAAAACAAAACAATGAAACAAAACAATGAAAAAAGCCGCGAATTATCGCGGCTTTTTTCACGCACAGACCGACGGGATAGCCCTCAAAGCCTCCAACACAAGGCCACGTCTCGCGTTAGGCGATGATGGCCTCATCCCTGGATTGAATCGCCGTCCGAATTTTCTTAAACGCGTTTTGTTCCAACTGGCGAATACGCTCCGCTGACACCTCGTACTCCGCCGCCAATTCGTGAAGTGTCGCTTTCTTTTCAAGCAACCAACGGCGCTCCAAGATATCTCGACTGCGATCATCCAACAAACCGATCGCCTGCTGTAGCTGCTCATTCTCACTCGCTTCACTGGCACCGCGCTCGTAAACCGTCGCCGGGTCACTGGATGCGTCTTCCAGGTAATAAACCGGAGCCGTTGCACGGTCTTCATCTTGCTGCTGTGATATCGGGTCAAAAGCCTGGTCGACCGCAAACAAGCGCCCCTCCATTTCCCTCACTTCATGAACCGCTACACCCAAATCCTCAGCAACCGCCTCCGCTTCTTGATTGGTCAATAAACCCAAACGTTTCTTCGCCCCACGCAAATTAAAAAATAACTTGCGCTGCGCCTTCGTGGTCGCCACTTTCACAATTCGCCAGTTTTTCAGCACATACTCGTGAATCTCAGCTTTGATCCAATGAACCGCAAAAGAGACCAGACGCACACCAACCGATGGATCAAAACGCTTAACCGCTTTCATTAAGCCAACATTGCCTTCTTGGATCAAATCCGCCTGTGGCAAACCATAACCACTGTAACTGCGCGCAATATGAACCACAAACCGCAAATGCGCCATGACCAAGCGCCGCGCGGCCTCCACGTCACCGTGGTAGAACAAACGCTCGGCTAAAGTCCGCTCTTCCAGCTGCGACAGCACTGGCACCGCGTGCACCGCACCAATATAAGATTCTAAATTTTGTCCCGGCGCGGCCAAACTCACCTGTAACGCCTTGTTCATTGATTCACTCATGACTCAGCTCCAACGAATCGTACACTGAATGCCAAACACATCAAATTCTAGCACTCTTCAACTCAGACTGCCAAACGGACCCAAGGTTCCAGTCATTATCGCTACCAACATAACAAGAATCTATATACCCATTTGTCAGCTGCCCCTGTTTGATTCTCACCCCTTCTTGATTTGATTCGGTTTGATTTAAGTCGGTTCAATTGAAGCCAGATGTTTCCGGGCCGCAAACCAAGCGCCCACCCAACCCAGTAATGCGGAGGACAGTAAAACACCGAGCACCAGCTCCGCGCGCCATTGAAACACCCCTCCCTCAACAGCGTACGCGCGCAATAAGCTCTCAAAAGGAGCCGACAAATAAACACTTGCAAACTTCAACAACAATAGGGCGCACAATCCGCCTAACAAACCCAACACAAAGCCCAAATACAAAAAAGGGCGTCGCACAAAAGCGTTTGTAGCGCCCACCAACTTCGACACCACAATATCCTGACGTCGGTGCTCAATCGCCAAACGCACGGTATTCGCCACAATCAAAACAACCACCGCGCCTAAGGACCAAGCAAACAACCACAAAAAGCGTTCCGCCAAGTCCAGAAGAGCTCGGAATCGCTGTAGCCACACCAAATCCAGCTGCACCCACTCCACCTCATCAACGGCTTTCAAGCGCTCTTCCAGAACCTGCGCCGCTTCCGGTGACCAACCACGCAGCGCAATACGCGCCACATGCGGTAAAGGGTTTTCATCCAAGCCCATCACTAAACTGGGATCAATACCCGATACCGTCATATACGTGTGCAAGCCTTCATCACGATCAATCACTCGCACGCCAGCTACTTCCGGCCAAGACTGCCACGCGTGAGCCAAAACCGTCACCTTATCCAAGGGCGTGTCCGAATGGAAGTACACGTGCGCTTGGGGATCGGGTTGGAACAACTGCGCCATGCGCCACACTTTATCAAACACCATCACTGCGCCCGCCGGTAACGCCAAGGTCACCCCCAGTACTAACACAATGAACAAGCTCGAAATTGGTTGTTGAGCCAGCTTATCCAGCCCTTCAAACACCTGGCGGCGATGCGCCAATTGATATCGCCACAAAGCATCACGCAAATGATCTGGCGCCAGTCGCCGCCAAACACGGCGCAATCCAGCCCGAGGTCCAATTGCCAGCGCCGCAGCGCCGCCGCCACCACCATGGGATCGTTTGGCCATTCGCACTTGCGGGTTCAGTAAACGCATACATACCTTCTCAAGACCGCATACATCAAAAAATAACGCCACTTGGGTTTATAGAATTACCATACAATTCAGCATCAAGGAGCAGTATCAAGAAAAAGCCACCGGCTCCATCACCGAGCTTGGCTCATCCAAGGCAAAAAAATCTTCCGTTTCCTGTCCCGCCATATACCCTGGCAACGGTTCAGACCGTAGTCCTCGCGCACGCGATAACACATGACCATTGTGCAAATGTACACGCGGGTAATCAAACTGCTCCGTTAAAGACGTATCGTGCGTCGCAATAATCACGGTTGTGCCCAATCGACTGAATTGCTCAAAAAGCCTAAAAATTTCCAGCGACAAACGAGGATCCAAATTACCAGTTGGTTCATCAGCCAGTAACAGACCAGGACGATTCACCATGGCGCGCGCCACCCCCACGCGCTGCTGCTCTCCGCCCGACAGCGACGCGGGATACTGCCAAGCTTTGCCTTCTAGTCCCACGCGGCTCATGACCGCTCGCACTCGTCGATGAATATTTTCATCACTCATACCGTGAATGCGCAAGGGCAAGGCAATGTTATCGAACACAGTGCGATCTAAAATCAACTGATGGTCTTGAAAAATCACACCAACTTGACGCCGATAATGTGGAATGCGGTGCGCGGGCAAGCGTTGAATGGGGTGCCCCAACACAAAAATCTCACCTGAGCTGGGCTTTTCCAACAAGGCCAGTAACTTTAATAAGGTGCTTTTACCCGCCCCAGAGTGACCCGTGATCAACAGCAACTGACCTTGCTTAACCGTCAAATTAATGTTCACCAATGCAGACTGTCCATTATCGAAATGTTTCGAGACATTTTTAAACTCAATCATTTTGTGTTCCCAGTCACGATTCCTGACGCAACGGTTTTTGGCGCAACGGTTCTTGACGCGACGGTTCTTGACGCAACAGCGCGCCCACAAAGTCTTCCGCCACAAATGGGCGTAAATCGTCAGCTTGTTCCCCAACTCCGATAAACCATAACGGCAATTTTAACGTTTCACAAATGGCAAAACTGATGCCACCACGCGCTGTACCATCCAGTTTGGTCAAGGCAATGCCCGACACCGACATGGTCTCATGGAAAACTCGAGCCTGGTTCAGCGCATTTTGCCCGTTGCCCGCGTCCAAAACCAGCAAAACCGCGTGAGGCGCAGCAGCATCAATTTTTTGCAAGACCCGTTTTACCTTACGCAGTTCGTCCATAAGATGATTTTGCGTATGCAGTCGGCCTGCCGTATCCGCTATCAGCACATCCACCCCGCGCGCTTGCGCCGCTCGATACGCATCAAAAATCACAGCAGCGCTGTCCGCACCCGGTTGCTGTGCAATCACCGGTACCCCCAGGCGCTCTCCCCAGGTTTTTAATTGATCAATGGCGGCAGCGCGAAACGTATCACCCGCCGCCAGCAGCACTTTTCGCCCTAGATGTTGTTGCAACTTAGCCAGTTTACCAATTGTTGTGGTTTTCCCAACACCATTCACTCCCACAATCAGTAATACAAAAGGTTTTTGCGCGAGTCGCTCAGAACCAATCAGCGGGTTGGGACGCGCTCCAGGAATCGCAAAGATATTCTGCATTTCCGTACGCAGCACCGCATACAAATCATCCGGCCCCAATTTCGGATTTCGTTTAAACGCCACTTGCAGCTGGTCCATCAAGCGCTCAGTCGCCGCAATACCCACGTCGGCGGCCAATAACTCGCTTTCGATGTCCTCAAACAATTTCGCATCAATTTTAGCGCCGACACCCAACAACAAGGACGATACGTGCGCCGCCAAACGGCCTCGCGTTTTCGACAGTCCTTGACGAAGTCGCAAAGCCCAACTCTGCTCCAGCGACGGCATGTCGTCCTCGGGCGCGGCCTGAGCCTCGGAGCGCACCTCCTCGGGCAGGACCTCACGTGAATCATCATCACGAACACCCGCAATCGGTTCGAGCCTCAATAAAGCCCTAAACACCAGAGCTACAGAGGGTTTTACTCCTGCATCACACGCAAGAGGCGGCGCCGCAGGCAAGGCCTGTCGAGCCAGAAGATCCTGAAAGAAACGGCGTTGCGTATCCCGCGTTGGCCACGCAGGCTTGTGTTGTGTTGCGGTCACTATAATTACCCATATACTGCTGCGTTAAAATCAGTTTGACCTAACTGTAGCCAAACCCTAAGCTTTGCTTTTTTAGCTCAACATTATTTATCTGAACAGGCATCTAAACATTTTTTCAACGAGTCAACTCAACGATTCAACAAGCAACTTTAAACAACTAACAAACAACTAACTTCAACAACTAACACTCACTACTCACTACTCACTAACTAACTACTAAAGAGGGACGCGCCCAATGCGCATTATACAAGCACCAAGAACGTGGCTCTCCCACTTTTCCCCCTCACATCTGCTCCACACAATGCTGCTCTGTGCGACCTTACTCTGCTCAACCCTCTCTTGTAAAACAGTAATCGCTCTCCCGGCACAGGCGGACACCGCACAAGTCGACTGTGCCGCAATGCTTGCAGCCACCCATGAGCACGTGTTAGAGAACGGCTTGAAAGTGATCGTACGTGAAGATCACCGATCCCCCATCGTATCATTTCAAATTTGGTATCATGTCGGCGCCAGCGACGAGCCTCATCATCTCACGGGAATATCTCATGTGCTAGAACACCTGATGTTTAAAGGCACTACTGCCCTTCAGCCTGGCGAATTTTCAGCCTGGATTTCCGAATTAGGCGGGCAAGAAAACGCGTTCACGGCCCGTGATCAAACGGTATACTACCAAACGTGGGGCGCGCACAACCTCGCGCTGAGCATGGCACTGGAAGCAGACCGCATGAGTCACCTGCTTTTTTCGCAGGAAGAGTTCGACAAAGAACTCCAGGTTGTCAAAGAAGAGCGACGTCTACGCACCGAAGACAACCCGAACGCCAAACTCTATGAACGCTTTCTACGCGTCGCCTACCAATCGAGCCCTTACGGTCAACCGGTTATTGGCTGGATGCATGATTTAGATCACATTACACTCAAAGATGCTCAAAATTGGTACAAATCTTGGTACGCCCCCAACAATGCGACCATCATCATCGCCGGAGACGTTCACGCGGCAGACGTTTTTTCCGAAGCACAACGCGCTTTTGGGAATACACCGCGCCACACGCTACCCAAGCGCAATCGCCCTCTGGAAGTGGAACCCCTGGGTGAAAAACGCCTTATTGTCAAAGCACCTGCTCAGTTACCCACTCTGCTCATGGGCTTCGTGGCGCCATCCTTGACGACCGCCGACAACCCGGCGGACGCACACGCCCTTTACATGCTGTCCGCAATCTTGGATGGCGGCGAAAGCGCTCGCTTGGCCAGCCACGTGGTACGCGGCAATGAAATCGCCGCCAGCGCCAGCGCCAGCTACTCCCCCATCTCGCGTGGAGACACATTATTTTTGTTATCGGGAACGCCCAATAAAACCATCGGTATCGGACAACTTGAAACCGCCCTCTGGGCTGAAATCAAAGCGCTGCAAGCCAATCCGCCCACACAACAAGAGCTTGACCGCGTACGCGCCCAACTCATCGCCGGCCTGATTTATGATCAAGACTCCTTAAGTGGTCAATCACACGGCATTGGCCAACTGGAAAGCGCGGGGATGAGCTGGCGTGATTTTCCCGAATTGGTCAACGCCTTGAGCGCCGTCACACCCAAAGCCGTTCAAGCTGCCGCACAGAAATACCTCATCGCTGATCATCTCACCGTTGGACAATTGGATCCTCAGCCGATGGACGCTCCACCGCTTTCTTCATCCCGCGCCTCAATAGATGACGCAACCCGCCAACATTGAAGCATTCGCTTACACACCGAAATAGGCTACCCGATACGAGGTGCTCCATGAAATCGCATTCCCCCACAATCGAACGACGCTTTTCCAGAAAAGCGTTAAATATCATGACAATAAGCGTAGCAATCGCCATTTTCCTCCTGTCTCGCACGTATACTGATAGTGTTTCTACGACGACTTCTTCCACAGACAAATCGCCACAGGAGAACACATCGGCCAACCTGAGACCGCATCTGCTGGACATCAAAACCCAAGCATTAAACACGGCGCAACCCCCCATCACGCTTCCCATACAAACTTGGCGACACGACACCGGCGCTCAACTGTTATTTGTTGAATCCTCTGAAATCCCCATGCTCAACATTGAACTCATTTTTGATGCGGGCAGCGCACGCGACACCGATTTACCTGGCCTGGCGCGCATGACTAATAACTTGATCGGCGAAGGCAGCACGCAGCACAGCGTTGAAGAAATCGCCCAAACGTTCGAGTCACTTGGCAGTGAATTTAACACCGCATCAGAACGAGATATGGGCGTGCTTAGTCTCAAAACGCTCGCTTCAGACGCCAACCTGCAAGCATCCCTGAACTTATTTATTGAAGTGTTGAGCCAACCCAGTTTTCCTGAAGCCGCGCTCACACGCGTAAAAAGCTCAGCGGTGGGTTATTGGCAGCAACGTCTTGCACAATTCCATCGTACGCATTACACGGCGGCAAACGCCACAATCGCTATCGTTGGCGCCATAAACTGGAATCGCGCAAAAGAAATAGCTGAAAAAATAATCGCCGCTTTACCCGCCGGCTCTCCCCTTCCGCCTCTGCCATCCATCACTGAACCAGCAAGCACTGAACACATTCACATCGAGTTTCCCAGTCAACAAACGCACATTCGCATTGCGACACTGTCCACCAACCGCCATGACAAACGACTGATTCCACTGATCGTTGCTAACGAGGTGCTGGGTGGAGGCGGCTTTACCTCACAACTCAACAAAGTGATTCGTCAAGACAAGGGTCTCGCATACAGCGTATACAGTTATGCGGGCGCTATGCAATCTGAAGGCGTGTTTGTCATCGATTTGCAAACCCAAAACGACAGCGCCGCGCAAGCACTCAAACTGGCTGAAAAAACCTTAGCGACTTTTATCGAAAAAGGACCCTCCGCCCAAGACCTAGAAAAAGCCACAAAACACCTTGTGGCCAGCTTCCCGCTTGGTTTGTCTACCAATAACGGGATTCTCCGTCAACTCGCCAACATGGGATTTTATCATTTACCTAAAAATTATTTAGAGCTGTACACCAAGCAGATACTGGACACCACGCCTCAAACCGCTCAGCGTGTCTTCAGCGACATTATTCACCCAGGCAAACACCTGATCATCACCCTAGGTCCAACTCCGCCCGAGAGCACATAAGAATACGACACCGCATGACATCAACATTCTCTCCACGCCTTCACAAAACCAGGAGTAGTAACACGCATGTCACACGTACGCATCACGGGTGGGCAAGCATGTGGACAAAAAATTCGCGTCCCCGATGTGAAAATGGTGCGCCCGTCGCCGGATCGCGCACGCACCACACTGTTTAATTGGTTAATGCCTTTTACACAGGGCATTCGCGTCTTGGACTTGTACGCGGGAAGTGGTATTTTGAGTTACGAAGCGCTCTCCCGAGGGGCGAGTGAAGCGCATTTGGTGGATATAAACAAAAAAGTCAACACCCACCTAAACCACTGCGCCAAGACCTGGACATACGGCCACATTCACATCTACCTTGCCGATTGCCAGAAGTGGCTACTCCACCATGCCCATTTGGGGCCCTTTGATCTGATTTTTCTTGACCCACCTTTTCACCAGAACACACTGCTGCAACGCAGCCTCGAACACATACAGCAACAGCGCTACCTGGCCAAAAACGGATTTATCTATACAGAACGCGCGCAACAAGCTGCGCCGCCAACGGTTTCCAACTTTTCGGTGTATCGAGAAAAACGCTTTGGAACCGTCATCGGAACACTTTACATCGAAAAAACCGTATAACAAACTTTGGTGGGAGGGGGCCGCGTATACTCAGCATACGAGCAACGCGGCGAAGATCTAGGTGATCATCTCGGTGATCAATTGGATTGAGGCGTACAGGCATTCACAATGCCCAGCTCTCGAAGCATGACACCACGCGCATCACTGGCCCAAAAATTAGCAAACGTTCTTTCTGCCGCCGGCATGGTGTAGCGCACACACACCGAATCCACAATCACCGCTCAAACGGCCACAAAACTCGCAGACGTTTCAAAAGGCAGCAATTTTGACGTTTGGTGGCACGCTCGGCAATAGGGCGCAAACACCTTTTCATACAGCTCCGGCCTGTCCTGCCAACCCTCCGGAATCGGACCATGCGAACCCGTAGCACGCGTCATCTCCTCCATCGGCGCACCGCGTTGCGCATCAATATACAAATTCACGCTCTTCGGCGTTGCGCCAGCTTTCGCAATTAAATCGTTGATGTAACGCATCGTCGCCATTTGATCGGCCTGAGTAAACCCATTCCGATTGGAATAATCAAATTCTGGTATCGCCAGCGGCAAGTAAGAAGACCCCGTTATCGAACGGCTCACCAAATCATATTCACCACCGTGACACACGGTACAAATTTCTGGAAAATGCTTTTCGCCCTCAGAATCCAATATAGCCAGCGGCAACAAGCTGCCATCCTGCAAGTACACATAAAATTTAATCGCATTGGGTGTCGTCCCATCTGCATTCTCCAGATATTCCATTGCCACCGACGCAAAGGGCGCTCGGTTCAAGTCGGTTGCCTCCTGCAGAGAGCGATTGAGACTCACATCACCATCCACAGAACCAAAGTTCTCAGAAATACATATCACAGCAACGGGATCATTGACCACTTCCGTTCTGCGCGATTTTGGTTTAACGGTATCCGCCACTTCCGATGGCATCGGAACATCAACTGTATCGGATTTGCTCATACAACGCACACGTCGACCTAAACCAAAATCGCCGCCGTTATAAAATACCGCCACAGGAATTTCATCATCTCTCCAACCGTGCAAACGCTTGAAATTCTGCAAGGAGCGTTTATCCAATCGTAACTCTCGCTCCTGACCAGAATTCAGATTAATCTCTTTTACCGTATATCGACGAAACGCACCAATTGCTTCGTAGTATTCGTCACCATGATCATTCATTTCTCGCAATTCACGCCCGCTCAACGGGTTATTACGTCTTCGGACTGGTTGCCCAACGGTATTATCTTCCGGATCGGTGAATTTATAAGTTAGAAATTGCAGATCGGGGGTTGGGCTATCACTGGGATCAACCAATGTCGTGAAATTACTCATTTTCACTGCCGCAGGCACTTCGATCTCAACCGAGTTATTATTATTGTTATTGTTGTTCCCATTATTAAAATTACCATTACCAAAGCCAGGCCCCGGACCCGCTTTATTGCCCACATCAGCACTCGTTTCGGTTCTTCCCGTAAATTTCGCCAACAAAGCAGCCGCTTCCTGACTCACCACTACTTTCTCTGTGCTCGGTGCCGATCGCACCACATCCGCTGTACCATCATCGACTTTCAAATACGCCACACCCGCTTCCGGCCAAAACGCCGTTCCCGCCAAGTCAGTCGGTTGAAACTCCATTCGATAGGGATACAGTTCAATACCAAAATTTGTGAATGTTCTCTGCGGCACACTCTCGCTGATCGTCGATGCAACCTCAATCCAAGAACCCTCAGCTTCACCCTCACCATAATTCATCGCCATCAGACGCACCACCTTCCCGGGCTGCGTCGAGTTACCACTCAACTCGATTGAATCGACATTGACGTTATTGGACTCAGGATTAGGAATCATAATCGTTGCGCGCTGTTCAGACACCGAATCATCAAATTCAATCTCATTACAGCCAGATAACATCAACGAACTCAATCCCACGATCACACTTGGCACAACCAACAAACAGCGTTTCATTCTGGCGGATCGACACACACCAAAACACATTATAAACCAATCAATTTTCAACTGACTCGCAAGCATTTAACTTTACTCCCAACAAACTCAAGCTAAGTTTGTAGATAACAATTCAAATTCTTTATAAGTTATTCTTTTATTTTTTTCATCTTTACATACAACATAAACTTTCTGGAGCAAGTACTGCCTATCTTCGCATTCTTAGCAACGTTTGGCTTCACACCATCCTTTTCTTTTTGCAAGAATATGTATCTTTATAAAAGAATCAAAGAGGCGACGACAGCGGCCAATCACTGCCTCAGTCGATGTGATGCATAACGAAGCCCAGCACAACAACAACGACAACAATGTTTCCGAGCTGTAACAAACTCAACAGAAACAGACACTACAGAGAATCAACATATTTTATAAAAGTGTTATAAAAGCATTGCGAAAGTACTGGCCACTCAATAAAATTGCTTCACACCCCCCCACTGATCAGGAAGTCAGGGAAATTGTCAATGAAACAGGTTTTGCTTCTCACCGCGTTCACACTACTGATCGCCTGCACATCAACCCACCTTCCCGATCGCTTTCGATCCGCTCCTCACCCTCCCCAGCTCGAGGTGTCGCAGCTGAAAGCGAGCCCGTCCAAAGCCGCTATTGCCAGTGCTCACCCACTGGCAACCCAAGCAGGCATTGAAGTACTCGCTCAAGGTGGTAATGCTTTTGATGCCGCCGTCGCCGTAGCGGCTGTGCTCAGTGTCGTCGAACCTTATAGTGCAGGCTTAGGCGGTGGTGGTTTCTGGTTGGTGCAACGACCCGACGAAGCCGCTGTCGTCATCGATGCACGCGAAACCACGCCACACGCTTTAACAAATAACCACTTTTTAACTAAAAATCACTTTGATCGAGATAAAGCCATCAACGGTCCCTTAGCAGCTGGCATTCCAGGACAAGCGGCAGCCTTTGCATACATCGCCGAACAGTACGGAACACTGCCTCTTAGCACGACACTCTCTCGGGCCATTCAGTATGCCAAGCAGGGCTTTCCCGTCGACAAGGTCTATTTGCAACTGGGCACGCTGCGTCAAGATGCACTCGCACGCTATCCATCCAGTAGCCATCTGCTGCCCAACGGAAAGCCGCCAACTATAGGCACGCTAATTAAACAAGCCCAATTAGCCAACACGTTACAGTCACTGGCTCAGCACGGCCACGCGGGTTTCTACGAAGGTCCAGTGGCTGACCAATTAGTCAGCAGTGTGCGTAGCGCTGGCGGGGTATGGCAAGCCACAGATTTATCTTCTTATAAAGTTAAAATACGAACGCCCATTGTTGGCTCCTATCACGGCCTCACCGTGACCTCTGCCCCACCGCCCTCAGCAGGCGGCATATTGTTGATCGACATGCTCAACATGCTCGAACACTATGATTTAGATACGTTATCCAATGCAGATCGCACACACCTGATCGCGGAAGTCATGCGTCGCGCCTACCAACAACGAGCCACCCATTTAGGAGACCCTGATTTTATTGAAATCCCCGTAGAACGCCTGACGTCAAAGTCTTTTGCAAAGGATCAAATGGTGGATTTCAGTTGGCGACACGCCTCAGCCAGCCCAGACACCCAACCCACTCACGAAGGCACACACACCACACACTTTTCGGTTCTGGATAACAGGGGCAATCGAGTCAGTGCGACCCTAAGTATTAATTTACCTTTTGGCTCCGCTTTTGTGGCAGCGGGTACTGGCGTCTTACTAAACAACGAACTGGATGATTTCGCGCTAGATCCGAAAGGTCAAAATGCATACGGTCTCACAGGCAGCACCGCAAACGCCTTAGCTCCTGGTAAAAGACCGCTGTCCAGCATGAGCCCGACGTTCATCGAATCGTCCGACTGGCTAGGAATACTGGGCACCCCCGGCGGCAGTCGGATTACCACAATGGTTTTATTGGGGATATTAGAAGCAGCCGCAAATAAGCCGCCAGAAGCATGGGTGAAGCGACCGCGTTTTCATCATCAATATCTTCCAGATCGAATTGAATTCGAAGCCGGAACCCTGGACCCCGCCCTCGAAGCCGCATTACGTGATCGTGGACACACGCTCCACGTTCTGTCACGACGATACGGCAATATGCAAGCCATATTATGGAAAAAACGCGTCAATCAGGTTTTCGCCGCCAGCGATCCACGCCGTATCGGCCAAGCGCTCGTCGCCGACCCCACTCAGTGGCATCCCTCGCCCGATTAATCAAAACCATTCACGGCGTCCGCACACACAGACACTTCTACTCGTTGTCGTCGTAGTAGTCTTTACCCGGCTCATGCTTTTGTGTGCAACCCAAGCAACGGAAAAAAGTCGCTTTAAACGGTTGCACAACCATTTTGTCTCCTGCTTCTTCTGCATTCCCACCCAGCATACTGAACGGAAGCGTTACAACGAATACACCAGCCCCCAGCACAGTCCACGCAAGCGTGAGCGGACGAATTAAAATGCCATCAGCCGCCATCTCTAGTGCGGATGGGCGCTCATCCACCGTATTAGCAAGCACCACTGACGATGAGAGCGTCGACGTCGTCAGCACAGTGCCAACCAGAATGGAAATTGCCAACTTTTTCACCTTCTGCATAATACTTCTCACTCTTTGAGCCCACAATAATAGATTAAACCGTTTCCAACAGCACAATGGGAAACAGCATCACGCCTTATAGATCACCATAGCACACCGAATCATCACACATGCCACAACAAGCCGTTTTTCTTACCTTATGTCTTCCTTATGGAATTAGCTTATAGACTTATCTTACGGACTTACGGACGCTCCACATTCATATCATTATGATGTTATTTTACACGTGATTACACACAACAATCCGATCAGCCCCGCTGGCAAGCGGAGCAATAAAATGTGCTACGCTGCCCAAGCTTCATTACACGTATTAATGCACCGCACGCGGTGCAGGGTTCACCAGCCCGCCCATAGACAAAAAGATGCTGACTAAAATAGCCGGGCTCTCCAGCGCCATTCACAAAGTCACGCAATGTCGTACCACCTTGCTCAATGGCTTCACCCAGAACCGCTTTGATGGCATCCACCAAACCAGCCAAACGCGCTTTACTGAGACGCCCCGCTGCACACTTCGGATGAATACGCGCTCGAAATAAAGCTTCATTTGCGTAAATATTACCTACACCCACCACGGTGGACGCATTCATAATGCAATTTTTAATGGGCGCTTTACGTCTCACCGTCTTTGAAGCCAAATAATCGCTTGTAAAATCGAGACCCAATGGCTCTGGTCCCAGATGATCCAACAGCGGATGCGCCATCGGCAATGCCTTCAGCCACAGTAAACAACCAAATCGACGAGGATCGTGATACCGGAGCACCCAGCCCCCCTCGAGCGTCAACACCACATGGTCATGTTTACGCGCAGGCGCATCCCATTTTGCCAGACGCAACGAACCACTCATCCCGAGGTGCCACAAAAATCCTTTATTATTATCTAATGTAAAAATCAAATACTTACTACGTCTTTCAATACGCTGTATGACTCGCCCGCTGACCAAGCTGGAAAAATCAGCCGGAACAGGCCAGCGCAAAGCAGGTTGGATCACCAGACAACTCACCACACGTCGACCACAAACGTGGGAAATCAAACCTCGCCGCGTCGTTTCAACCTCAGGTAATTCAGGCATAGCCACTCACTTCACAAACGCTCTTTTTATTAACAAACTTGAGTAAAACTATAAGGCTAGTAAGACTAAAAAAGACCACTTACGCTAGAACGACGTCAATGAACCATTGTTAAAAATCTTTTAACGTTCTCTTTATTATTTATGATGTTAATTTTACTCACTCAGCTTTCAGGTTACTTCACTTTCAAGCAGAACGCAGCATACTACCATACCGCACATCGCTCAGCGCCTCGATATACAGCTCAAAGAAATCGAGATTATACTTGCACGTAATCCGTTGCCAATCGCCTTTTTCGTAATGGAGCACACACGATAGAATACCACCCAAGGACCCTTCGTACGCCAAAACCGCTCGACGAATATCTGCGTGGAAAGGCAACGCATCGAATAAACGCTCGACGGGCATGTCCATCAACACATCAAACAACGACAACAAACCAACCGTAAAGGCACGTTCCGAATCCTGAGCCATTCGCTCAGCAAGCAATTGACACATCCGAGAACGCACTAATGCCGTCACGAGCAGTTCATGCGGCTTCCCATCTACTGAACTCACCGCCAATAACATGGCCCACCGTTTCATCTCCCGCAAACCCAGCACAATAATGGCTTGCTTCACCGAATCCAATTCACGCGGCAAACCCATTGCTGCCGAATTCAGCAACTTAAGCAGTTTAAAAGCAAGTCGTGCATCTTGCATAATCGTATCTGCTACTTCACTCGGCTCCACATCCGATCGAGCTAACTGGCTCAAAAGTCGACAGACGGTCATTTTTGAATCCGGAATACCCTTCTCTTTAATAAGACAAGGTTTCGATAAAAAATATCCTTGAAAATAATCAAACCCCATCCCTCTGTAGAGATCAAATTCAGCGTAATTTTCCACTTTCTCCGCTAACCACTTACCCGTAAAGCCCTTAACCTGATCCAAGGTCTGCCGAACACCCGCTTCACCCAAAGCCAGCACATCGAGCTTGATGATATCCGCAATAGCAACCAAGGGCTCCCACTCCACTCGATATTCAAAATCATCCAAGGCAACCTGAAATCCTTTCTCCTTGTATTCTCGAACGCAGCGCACCAACTCATCGTCAACGTGCGTGGTTTCTAATACTTCTAAAATAAACTGATTAGACAGGTAATCCGCTACATGACCATCCAGCAAAAACGAGTGTGTCACGTTAACCATCGCCGGTTTATCACCGGTAATATTTTCCAACCCGATGTTCAACACGGCGTTAATCACAACGGATGACGTGGCGGCATCGGGATTCAAGGTCGGATTCACCGTGTTCGACGCGCCGTCTCCCGTACGGTACAACAACTCGTAAGCAACGGTCTCCAGTTTTTGATTAAAAATAGGCTGTCTGGCTAAATAGAGATACATGTATCAAACAAAAGCATTACGACTTATGGTAGCCTAGATTACGTGGTGGGTTTCCGTTTAGGTCAGAACACTAGGCTAGCCTTCTATGTCTCCAGCTCAACAGCATAAAGCGGGTCTGACAGGCAAATCGCTACTCCTGAATAGGCTGATGAGGCAAAAACTTCAACCCAAATCAGCCGGGATACGGTAGACTGATAGAAGGGCGATGCCACTATACGGTGATGTACGCTGATGAAAGCGCGCATGCAGATTGCCCAGTGCCAGCCAGGCCATAGACTCGGAGGCTAAGCACCGCGAGTAAGAACGCTCTGTTTCGGTCGCAACACCCTCTACAACACTCACAGACCCTAACAAGGTAGTTAACTTATGTCTTTTGGCGTTTTTGACGCTTCGATTTCCGAAGTCATTGTTTACGTTTTAATTATCACTCATATCACCATTCTTTCCGTCACCATTTACTTACATCGATTCTGCGCCCACCGCGCATTGACTGTGCACCCCATTTTGCAGCATTTTTTCCGGTTCTGGTTATGGCTTACAACCGGAATGGTGACTAAAGCGTGGACCGCGATTCACCGCAAGCACCACGCTTACTGTGAATCCAACAATGACCCTCACAGTCCACAAGTGCTGAGCATCCGCAAAGTGTTACTGGAAGGTGCGGAACTGTATCAAAAAGAAAGCCGCAAAGGTACGCCCGATGACTGGCTCGAACGCAAGCTCTACAGCAAGTACGATAAAGCTGGGGTTTCCCTTATGCTGATCATCAATATCGCGTTGCTGGGCCCCATTGGACTCACGGTCTGGGCAATTCAAATGCTTTGGATTCCACTCCTCGCCGCAGGTGTCATCAATGGCATTGGGCATTACTGGGGATATCGAAACTTTGACTGCAATGACGCTTCTCGAAATATCATTCCCTTTGGCTTATTGATCGGGGGCGAGGAGCTGCACAACAACCATCACACATACCCAAACTCCGCCAAACTGTCCGTTAAACCATGGGAGTTGGATATTGGATGGTGTTACATCAAACTGTTCAGCTACTTAGGTTTAGCGCAGGTCAAGCGCATCGCCCCCCTCACTCGACAAATTTCTGGCAAAGACACTCTAGACATCGACACGGTTCGAGCACTTATCCTCAATCGCTTTCAGATTCTCTCCGACTATTGTCGACAGGTGATTGAACCAACCATTAACTTAGAACAACGCCATGCCAGCCCAGAGTCCAAAACGCTTCTCACTACCGTAAAGCGTATGCTGTCACGCGAAAACGCCGCCCAAGCCAGCGCCGACACTCGAGAGCGACTCGAGCATCTGCTGGTGGATTTTCAGACGGTCGCTATCACTTACCAATTTAAATGGCAACTGCAAGCCATTGCCGAACACACGTCCGCCAGCAAAGTTGAACTGATGAACAGTTTAACGGAATGGTGCCGACAAGCGGAACGCACTGGAATCAAAGCATTGCAGGATTTCGCCATTCGCTTACGGCAATACAGCCTGATCAGCGCTAGCTGAAATCAACACTACCTGACTGAAAAGAGAATACACAGAAAAAAGCCCCGGCGCTTTCTCACCCGGGGCTCTTAAAAAGATTACTGAAAACAGCAACAAATACCTGATACACCAGAAATAACTGGCCCACCAGCTTACTTAATTTTACCTTCTACAAACTCGCAATGCTGACGCGCAACAGGATCATACTTCCGAATACGAAGCTTCTCTGGGGTGCTTCGCTTGTTTTTATCTGTCGTACGAAAGTAGCCCGTTCCTAAACTGGAAATAAGGCGAATCTTCTCACGACCTTTACTTTTTGACGCCATAAGACGTAGCTCCTTTAAAATGTCTTGTAAGACTTCTGCTCATGCTAAAACTCATCGGTTCAACGCATCAAAGCAGCAACCCTCATCACTGAACGGTAACACGCGACACCAACCGCGTTCAGGACGCTATCGATACACCTTGGCGCACCAAATCATCCAGCACCACATCAACGCCTTTCTTATCAATGATTCGTAAGCCTTTTGCTGACACTTTCAACCGAACCCATTTCTCACGCTTGGGCGACCAAAAGCGCTTATTTTGCAAATTAGGTAAAAATCGACGTTTGGTTTTGTTATTTGCGTGGGAAACGTTATTTCCCACAACCGGACCTTTGCCCGTAACCACACACTTGCGTGCCATAATGACCTCACGAATACGTTACTCGACCACCGACTTTCGCAGGACACCACACTATGACATCATTACATCGATATGCCATCATGAATGTGCGCCACCGAAACCAGCGCTGCTCTTTATTTACCCTAAAAATTGACCCTAAAAGCGTATATTCTCAACCTTTATCTTACTTATATCTTACTTATCTTATGCCTAAAACCTAAACGCTCACGTTTTGTCCACACATCCTCGTCAACATCAGGCCTGTTGACAATACACAAAAAGGCAATTCGTAAAAATAAGGGCGTCATTTAAGCAGGGAATGAGGAAAACTGCAAGAGCAGCGATACAATCATGGTCACTATCCATACCCAGAATCCATGCCCACAATCATGCCGACTTTCACACCACTAAAACCGAGTGAGGCTCCAAGTGTCACCACACAGCGAAACACCATCTCCCAACGCATCCAAAACAGTGCACCATAACCTCATATTGGGCATCACGGGCAGTATCGCCGCCTACAAAGCCGCTGAAACTGCCCGCGAGTTCATGCGGCAAGGCTGGCGAGTAAAAGTCGTTATGACACAGGGTGCACAAGCTTTTATTTCCCCTCTTACACTTCAAGCCTTGACGGGCGAACCCGTGCACACTGAACTGCTTTCAACGGACGCCGAATCCATGATGGATCACATCCATCTCGCGCGCTGGGCTGATCACGTGCTCATTTGCCCAATCAGTGCTCATTTTTTAGCAAAACTCGCTCACGGATTCTGCGACGATCTGCTTTCAACACTGTGCCTCGCTACCCGCGCGCCACTGACCGTTGCGCCAGCTATGAATCAGTTTATGTGGCAAAACCCCGCCACACAACACAACCTACTGACGATACGCCAACGCGGCATAACCGTACTCGGACCGGAGCAGGGAAACCAGGCCTGTGGCGACAACGGCCCAGGTCGACTGATTGAACCGCCCCAACTGGTTGACGCTTTTTTACAACGCCACACGATGACCGCTACACCCGAACGTCCACACTGGATAATTACAGCAGGTCCAACACGCGAACCCATTGACCCTGTCCGCTACCTCTCTAATCGCAGTTCAGGAAAAATGGGCTATGCCCTGGCCGAAGCCGCCAGCGCTCTGGGAGCGCGAGTCACACTGATCAGTGGACCCACCGCGCTCACAACGCCATTGGGCATTCACAAACGCATCAACATCACCACAGCCGCAGACTTGCTTGACGCCACGCTCAATGAACTGAAAGACAAACCCGACGTGTACATATCCGCTGCCGCCATTGCAGACTATCGTGTCGCACAACCCGCAACAGAAAAAATCAAAAAGGAAGATCAAAATAGCGACAGCATAACCTTACGGTTGATCAAAAATACCGATATTATAAACACAGTTTCGCATCACCCGCTGCGCCCCACCTTAGTCATTGGTTTCGCAGCCGAAACACAGCATGTCAACCAATATGCACATGAAAAATTGATACGCAAACATTTAGATATGATCATTGCGAATGATGTCAGTAGCCCAGACGGGGGTTTTGACAGCGACTACAATCAAATTCAGGTCATTGAAAAAAAGGGAACGCTCTGCTTAGGGCCCGCGTCAAAACAAGAGCTGAGTCAACGCCTCTGCCAAGAGATTCATCAACGCTGGCAACAGAAACGAGCAACGCATCACTCATCGTAAACGCACACGAGAACGCCTAAGACAAATACAAGGATGCTAGAACGTGAAACGGAAAAATCAACCTCAACACAAAACGCCTCGCAAGCCTAGAAAAACAAAAGTCTCTAAGCCCACCTCACAAAGTAGCGCCTTTCCTCTCGATGCCCTCGCGAGCATCGTCGTATTTCCTTTGCTGCTGAGCGTAAGTCTAGTACTGCTTGTACACACTTTTCTCAGCAATGAAAGCAACAGCAGTTTAAATGATTTTTTCAAGACTGAACTGACTCGCCAAATCACATTAGCTCAACAGCAACTGGAGGCCATTGCGCCCAGCTTGAGCACACCCCAAATGATTCAGGCCATTGAAGCACACGACATGGCAACGCTTAAATCTTTAGAATCCGCCCTATCTGATGTTCACCGTGACGTAACATCCGTCCTGCTCGTGCCCAACAGCAATACGATCGATCCAATGGATACCAACGCCGGCATCAGCTTCGCGGCGCTCAACATGCTCCGCCAATTGGAAAAAAACGAAAGCGTCCCATTGGAATTAGCTCAAAACGCTGAAGGCGCCATTATCCGTCACGGGGCTAATCTGTATAACGCACAAGGCCAGTCCGTTGGCAGAATACTGATCACCCTGGACCAAAGCGCTTTTACTCAATTTTTCAGCCAGATACCGCCAACATTCGGTCAATTCACCGTGCAGCAACGCGCCCTCAACACGGAAATTCCTTGGCACAGCAGCAGCCAACAACCCATGCCACCCAACGCGCACGCACACTGGATCGATACTGACGGGGACGGCATCAATGACTGGCATTTGCTGTACACCATCGACGCGCCATTTCCATCACTGTTACAGGAACTACTATGGGGTCTAGCGGGCGGCCTCCTCACCAGTTTCTTACTGGCCGCCATTATCTTCCAAACTCGCCGCCGCTTGTTAACAGCGATCGAAAAAAACTTGCAAAACCTGGTTCACCAAGTCAAAAGCGGTCTCTCAAACCCCAGCGATATCGGGTATACTGTTGACGGATTTGAGGCGGCTCACCGCAGTTTGAAAGGCGCAATAGACGCCATAGCGCAAAAACGCAAGGCAAACCAACAAACGGCGGGTAAGTCAGCAACACTTCCCGCTGGAATGGCCTCAAACCAACATACCCCAAAACAAGCAATCGAGGATCAATCGCTACTGGATCTGGACTTGGATCTCGCGGATGATGATCTCTTCGAGTCGGCTGACAGCCTAGAGGATCAACTGATGAGCGAAACCACCAAACCCATAGCATCGCAAGTACCCGCTGAAATTTTTCGTCAATATGACATTCGCGGCATTGTGGGCGAATCCCTAAGCCCCGAAATCATGGAACTACTTGGAAAAGCAATTGGCACCACCTGCCTGGAAAAAGGCGACGACACCCTGGTTATCGGGCGAGATGGTCGCCTGTCTTCACCCGCTCTCTTTCACGGCTTATCGGAAGGAGTACGCAGCACCGGCTGCGCCGTCATCGACATTGGCGTTGTGCCAACACCCTTTGTGTATTTCGCAACAAAACACGCCAACACCGAATCGGGCGTTATGATTACCGGCAGTCACAACCCCTCGAATTACAATGGGCTCAAGATCGTTATTTCAGGTCAAACATTATACGGAGACAGCATTCAACACTTGCATCAGTTAATACAAGAGCAGCGCTTCCGTGAAGGTAGTGGCGCGCTAAGCCGCCGCGACATCACCCATGAATACATTGATCGCATTGCCGAAGATGTTGCCATTGCGCGCTCTTTGAAAGTGGTTGTTGACGCAGGAAACGGGGTTGCCGGACCCGAATCAGTTCATTTGCTGCAGCAGCTTGGCTGCGAAGTGATCGAACTGTATTGCGACATAGATGGTCATTTCCCCAATCATCATCCCGATCCCAGCAAACCGGAGAACCTATCGGATCTGATCGAAGCCGTTTCCACGCACCAAGCTGACATAGGTTTGGCTTTCGATGGCGATGGCGATCGCCTAGGCGTCGTCACGCCAAAAGGTAAAATCATCTTCCCCGACCGCTTACTCATGTTGTTTGCACGCGATATTTTATCTCGCAACCCCGGTGGCGATATTATTTTTGACATCAAGTGTACGGGCGATCTAAACGCGTTAATCACTTCTTTAGGTGGACGCCCCATCATGTGGAAAACGGGTCACTCGCTCATTAAAGCCAAACTCAAAGAAACCGGCGCACTCATGGCCGGCGAAATGAGTGGTCACATTTTCTTTAACGATCGCTGGTATGGCTTTGACGATGCCCTGTACAGCGCGGCGCGCTTATTGGAAATTTTATCGAGCGAAGCGCAAGATATCGACGCTATCATGGACACACTGCCCGAAAAAATCTCCACACCAGAAATTAACATTCCTGTCACCGAGGAGACGAAATTCGAAATCATTGAAGCCCTGACCCGATCCGGCGAATTTCAGGGTCACGTCGTAACCTTGGACGGCATTCGCGTCGACTACAAAAACGGTTGGGGTTTAGTACGAGCCTCCAATACAACCCCCAACTTGGTTGCCCGATTTGAAGCCGACACCAATGAAAACTTACTTCAAATCCAAAACGAATTTAAAACCAACTTATTAAATGTAAACAGTGAACTGGGCCTGCCTTTCTGAGGGCAGCCCTCACCCCTTTAGCCGTTAAAACCCATTTAACTATGCTCGTTAACCCCCTAAAACTATGCCCTTAAACAAAGACTATGTCCTTAAACAAAGAAGATGCCACCACAATCGCCAAGGTACTGACCGAGGCACTGCCTTACATACAACGCTTCAGCGGTAGCACAATTGTCGTCAAATATGGCGGCAACGCCATGGTGGACGACACGCTGAAAGCGTCATTCGCCCGAGACATCACGCTGATGAAGCTCATCGGCATGAACCCAATTATCGTGCATGGCGGTGGACCACAAATCGCGACTTTACTGGCACGATTAGGCATCACATCCCGATTTGTAGACGGTTTACGCGTTACCGACGACGCCACCATGGATGTCGTGGAAATGGTGCTTGGTGGACAAGTTAACAAAGATATCGTCAATCTCATTAATCAACACGGCGGCAAAGCCATTGGCCTGACGGGAAAAGACGGTCGTTTTCTACGCGCCAAACACCTACACGTCACACAGAAAAACCCCGAACTGGAGCACAACGAAATCATTGATCTTGGTCACGTCGGTGCGGTGACTGGCGTGAATACCGAGATCCTAACCTTGACCTCACAGTCCGGTTTTATTCCGGTGATTGCCCCAATCGGAGCCAGTGACACCGGCACCTCCTTAAACATTAATGCTGACATTGTTGCGGGCAAAATCGCTGAAGCCATGCGAGCCGAAAAACTCATTCTGCTGACCAATACAGCCGGTATTCTTGATAAATCTGGCGATCTGTTAACCGGTCTAACACGCCACGATATCCCAAAACTGATCCAAGACGGCACACTTCGGGACGGTATGATTCCGAAGTGTCAATGCGTATTCGAAGCACTGTCACAAGGCGTTAAGACTGCTCATATTATCGATGGACGCGTTCCACACTCCGTATTATTAGAGCTGTTGACCGATGAAGGCGTGGGCACCTTGATCTCCTCCCGATGACCCTTCACTAGATATCGAAAATTAACCTTCTATATACCACGAGACCTTAGGCCTCCAACGCGCCATCAATCTAGTCCTCGCCCTAAAAATAGGGTACAATTTTTGTCTTACCAAGCGGATACGGATACACCAAAACCGTTTTTTCAGAGCCGTCTTTGTTCAGATCTGTCTTTGTTCAGAAACAAATAAAACGATTTACATGAAATTTATTTTCTTGCTCATCGACGCACTCGCCTATGAAAAATATGGAACCACAAATTTTAGCCGCTGAAAATCTGGACACCTTAATCCAAGCTTTAAAAACAAGTGGCTTCTTCGTGATCGGGCCAGTGCGCCAAGAACAAACCATCGTCTACGACGAAATTCACAGCGCTGCTGATTTACCGCAGGGCTGGACGGATGAACAAGAAAAAGGACATTATCGATTGCTGCCCTCCGGAGACAGCCGATATTTTGGTCACACGGTAGCCGCTCACGCTTGGAAAAAATTTCTAAATCCACCCAAGCAGTTGCTGTGGCAAGCTCATCGCGAACAAGGGCGCATCGTGTTCTCACCTCAGTCCAGCGCGGCAGCACCATTGGCCTTCATCGGTGTGCGCAGTTGCGAACTGCACGCGATTCGCATTCAAGATGCGGTATTTATTCACGATGCGCACCGCGATGACCATTACAACAATCGCCGTCAAACATTATTCACCGTTGCCGTGAATTGTACGCGTGCAGCCGCCACCTGCTTTTGCGCCAGCATGCACACGGGACCGGAAGTGACTTTAACAAGCGATATCGTTTTAACCGAAATCATTGACGATGAGTCGCATTATTTTTTGATGCACGCGGATACAGACAGCGGTCGTAATATCATCCAGCAGTTGCCACATCACGTGGCCACGCCGACACAGCACGCGCTTGCCAAGCAAGGCATTAGCGCCGCACGCGATCAAATGATCAACGGTCCTCGCTACTTTGATAGCAGCCAACTAAAAGAATTGCTTTACCGCAATCTCGAGTCACCCGCCTGGGATGAGGTGGCCGAGCGTTGCTTATCCTGCGCCAACTGTACCTTGGCGTGTCCGACTTGTTTCTGTTCAGCCGTGGAAGACACCACCGATTTAACGGGGCAACACGCCGAACGCTGGCAACGCTGGGATTCCTGCTTCAATCGTGATTTCAGCTACATCCACGGTGGTGCGGTTCGCCAAAGCACGCGCTCACGTTACCGGCAATGGATGACACATAAACTCGCCAGCTGGATAGACCAATTCGGTCACTCCGGCTGCGTGGGTTGCGGACGCTGCATTACGTGGTGCCCTGTTGGCATTGATATTACGGAACAATTGACAGCCCTCCAGGAGACCGATGCGCCGTGAAAACTGTGTCGCAATTTGTACGCGAACACACACTGTTCAATGGCATGCCCAGCGAACAGGTGGATTTCATTGCTGGCTGCGGACAATTGCAACACACCAACTCCATGGCTCAGCAACACCACTCTTAACGGTAAACGCCAATGAGCTTGTCAACTGGTCTTGGTTAATCCCGCCCTACCGTCACCGCTTTGATGCCCGTGCGCTGACGGCTCTGCGTACCGTAGCACTCAATGGTACCTGCATACGAAAAAAATGCGATATCGACCCCAAACTCGGTTTTGATTTATTACGTCGCCTGAGTGCTGTGATCATATCAAGCCTTCATAACGCTCAATTTCAACTGCTGGATGTTTATTCGACACATTCCTAGACGACGCACACGATAGCGCCTGGAGCGCCTGGAGAAAGATTGCGATGAACACGCCACAACGTTACCAAGTTGTCCATCGACAACTCGAAATTCCCGCCACCGTCACACTGGAAATACAAGCGGTTGACGCAGCACACATCGCCCCTTTTTCACCAGGCCAATTTAACATGCTGTACGGTTTTGGCGCTGGAGAAGTGCCCATCTCTTTCAGTGGTTCACCGAATGCACGGCAGAGCTACCGTCATACGCTGCGCGCGGTCGGCAAAACAAGCGAAGCGCTGTCACAATTACAGGTTGGCGATCAGCTGGGCGTACGAGGGCCTTTCGGACGTGGCTGGCCGATGGATTTGCTCATCGGAAAGCATGTGCTGATCATCGCCGGCGGCCTTGGTCTCGCCCCCTTGCGACCAGTCATCGAAACACTGGTCTCACAGACGGATCAATACGCTGGCATACAGTTATTTTATGGCGGTAAGCGCCCAGAAGAATTGCTGTACTTATCGCAGTTCAAAACGTGGCGCAGCGCGATTGACGTCGAGATCATCGTCGATCGCGCAGGACCAGACTGGTCCGGACACATTGGCGTCATCACTCAACTCGTAAACACCGCCCATTTTCCAGTTTCAAATACGATCGCTCTGGTGTGCGGACCCGAAATTATGATGCGATTTTCAGTACAAACGCTACAGAGTAAATCACTACCGGATACCGCCATATACGTATCCATGGAACGAAATATGCACTGCGCCATTGGCCATTGCGGGCACTGCCAGTGGGGGCCCAATTTTATTTGCAAGGATGGCCCCGTATTTTGCTACGATGATATTGCCAGCTGGTTTTACCAGAAGGAATTGTAATGGCTTTGACAGAAAAAACCGTTCCCACAGCCTTTACCACAACCGTTACCACAAAAGTGGCCGTATGGAAATTCACCTCCTGCGATGGGTGTCAACTCAGTCTACTGGATTGCGAAGACGAACTGCTCACCATTGCTGAACACGTGGATATTGCTTATTTTATGGAAGCCACGAGCCGCCAGGTTCCTGGCCCCTACGATTTATCGCTGGTTGAAGGCTCCATTTCAACGCCAGAACAAGTGGAATTGATTCAATCGGTACGAAAGCAATCCCGTTTTTTAATCGCCATCGGCGCTTGCGCCACTTCCGGTGGCATTCAAGCACTGCGCAATTTTGCAAACATCGATGACTATATCAATGTGGTTTACGCCACACCAGCTTACATCCAAACGCTCGACACCTCCACGCCCATCAGCGATCACGTGACCGTGGATATGGAATTGCGCGGCTGCCCAATCAATAAACAGCAATTGCTGGAGGTACTCAACGCGTTCCTGAATCAACGCCGAGCGCAAATCAGCGATCACGCCGTTTGCGTGGAATGCAAACTCAACGGCACAGCGTGTCTCGCCGTCACCCAACAAGCGACGTGCATGGGGCCGGTTACGCACGCCGGTTGCGGTGCCTTGTGCCCCAGATACAATCGTCCTTGTTTTGGTTGTTATGGACCCAAAGAAAACGCCAATCCCGACGCACTCAGCACGTGGTGGCAAACGGCGTTTAAAACCGATACCGTAAAAATAATCGAAAATCTTCAAAATTTTAATGCCGCATCACCCGAATTTCACCGCACCGCTGATTCGCTTCGCCCAGGTGGTAACCGTGACCGATCATGAGAAAACCAAAACCATTCGCGTCGATTATTTGGCCCGTGTCGAAGGCGAAGGC
Organism: Gammaproteobacteria bacterium; assembly: GCA_037380725.1. Lineage (GTDB taxonomy): Bacteria > Pseudomonadota > Gammaproteobacteria > Pseudomonadales > JANQJO01 > JARRRL01. The sequence continues at coordinate 28,712 of JARRRL010000091.1, forward strand.
GCGCTCTATATCCGCTACAACGACGAGCGGGTTCATGACGTAAAATTAAAAATTTTCGAGCCTCCCCGTTTTTTTGAAGCTTTTTTACAAGGCCGTGATTACCGCGAAGCACCCGATATCACAGCGCGCATTTGTGGTATATGCCCAGTCGCTTACCAAATGAGTGCTGTACATGCCATGGAAAATGCGCTGGCGATTGATCTTGAACCGGGTATGCATCAATTACGTCGATTGCTGTACTGCGGAGAGTGGATTGAAAGCCACGTCTTACATATCGTTATGTTACATACCCCTGATTTTTTACACATCGACAGCGCAATGGAACTCGCCGCCATTCACCCCGACATCGTACAACAAGCCTTGTCCCTAAAGAAAACCGGCAACGCGATTGTGAGTCGGCTCGGTGGGCGCGAGATACATCCCATCAACATTCGAGTCGGTGGTTTTTACCAATTACCCACTGCACGCGAATTAGATATTTTACGTCACGATTTGCACAGCGCATTAGCGCAAGCCATCACCTTAGCGCGTTGGGTGGCCGAACTCCCGATTCCCGATTTTGATCGAAGCGCAGAACCGTATCTACTCGTTGCCCTGCACAACGAGCACGAATACCCCATGAACAGCGGCTCACTCATTTCCAGTGACGGCTTATCCCTCTGCGCCGCACAATTCGAAAAACACTTTATCGAACAACACGTCGAACACAGCAATGCGCTGCACTGCTTATTCGAAGGTCAGCGACCTTATTTTGTCGGTCCCATGGCACGATTTAATCTCAATTTCGACCAGCTGGCTCCTGGGGCGCACGCATTGGCCATCGAACTGAATGCCAAACCACCTTACCTCAACCCCTTCGCCAGTATTGTGGTGCGCGCACTGGAAGTCGTTCACGCCCTGGAAACGGGTATCACCATTCTGGACAAGTACCAAGCGCCCTCTCAACCCTTCGTCACAGGCTCAGTTCGAAGCGCTTCCGGCTGCGCCATTACGGAAGCGCCTCGCGGAATCCTGTACCATCGCTATACCATCGATGATGACGGGAAAATTTTGTCCGCAAAGATTGTGCCGCCAACATCACAAAACCAGAAAACCATTGAAGACGATTTGCGACTGATGTTGCCATCACTGCTGCATTTGAACGAAGATGATTTGCGTCACCGTTGTGAACAAGCGATCCGAAATTACGATCCTTGTATTTCTTGTGCCACACATTTTTTACAATTAACACTGGATAAACACTGACTGCTTAAACCATGAAACAGACGGCGGAATTAAAAAAATTGGTGGTGGGACTGGGCAACCGCTGGCGTGGGGAAGATGGCGTAGGTCCCTTAGTGCTCGACGCGCTGCGAAAAATAGCCCACCCAAGCGCTGGCCATGAGATCGATTACTTGGAAAGTCCGGCGGACAGCCTGACCTTGGTAAACGCCTGGCAGAATCGCGAACACGTTTATCTGATCGATGCCTGCGTTGACGACACCCTAAAGAGCGGCACCATCATTCGTCTCGACCTCACCCCCCTTAAGCCCAACGAAACAGAGGACCGTTTTCAGGACCAGCGGCCAGGTACTGATGACGCGGTTTTAAAAAAATTGCGTCACCCCACATCCAGCCATATGCTTGATCTCAAACAAGCACTCACCGTAAGTCAAACCCTGGGCGCGATGCCCAAACACCTGACTGTTTACGCGATCGTAATCTCTCAATTTGACATTGGCGCACCGTTAAGTCAAAACGTAAACGATGCGGTGACGACGCTCGCGAAACAACTCAATAATCAATTAAACCAAGCGACAGGATAATCATGCACGAACACGCCTTAATCAAAAGCCTACTGCGTAAAATCGATGACATCGCGCTTCAGCAAACGCCGAAGCGAATCCAACACATCACGATCACGCTCGGCGCCTTGTCTCATATTTCCGCTGAACATTTTCGTGAACATTTTGAACAAGCGGTGGCCAATACTCCCTTACAATCGGTGGCGCTGACCGTGGAATGCGAGACGGACATTCACGCCAACACAGCACAAGATATTATTTTAAAAAGCATCGACTTTGTTGAAAGCGAATGATAACGCCAACGCAAACAGCCCAAACCGCATCATCGGTGTCTCACCGTCGGCGCTACCGCTGTATGGTGCGCGGCACAGTGCAAGGCATCGGATTTCGCCCCTATGTACAACGCTTGGCGAGATCGCTGGGCTTGGTTGGCTGGGTAGCCAACAGCACGCAAGGCGTCACAATCGAAATACAAGGAGACGCCACACAACTCGATACTTTTTTTAAAACACTGCCCGTTTCCGCACCACATCAGACGCCACTCGACATTACGGATCTGAACGCGATAGCGGTTATCGATTGCGCTGCCCACGAGGTTTCAACTCAGGCGGATTTCGTCATCGCCCCCTCCCAGACTGACGCTCAGACTGAACACCCTGTCACGATGAGCATTCCCCATGATCTTTTTCCTTGCTCTGACTGCTTGCATGAATTTCACGACACCAGTAATCGTCGTTATCATTACCCCTTTATTGCTTGCACGGCCTGCGGTCCACGATGGACCGTGTTACGTCAACTCCCCTTTGATCGAGTCAATACCAGCTATGCGGATTTTCCACCCTGTGATGAATGTCTTCAGGAATATCACGATCCGAATTCACGTCGCTGTCATCACCAAGGCATCAGTTGTCCACAATGTGGACCGCAACTTACTTTAGTAGACCAGAACGTAGCAGAGCAGAACGGAACATTACTCGCCAGCCCCGACGCCGTTTTGGCAAAGTGTGCAGAGCGTCTGGCGGCGGGTGATATTGTGGCCATCAAAAGCGTGGGCGGATTTCAACTCATCGTTGATGCGCACAACACGGACGCCATTCAACGTTTGCGTCAGCGTAAGCAGCGTCCCACAAAGCCCCTGGCGCTTATGTTTCCCAATCTCGAACAAGTGCTGCAGTATTGCCACGCTGAAACCCATGAACAGCAAACACTGATCTCCCCCCAACGCCCCATTGTTTTGCTATCCAGGAAGATGCTACTGCCCAGCAAACAAAACCTGCCCGAAGCCGTTGCTCCCCAACAATCGTATATCGGCGCGTTGTTACCGTGCTCGACCGTGCACGAAGCCTTATTCACGCAGTGGCGAACACCACTCATTGCCACCAGCGGTAACGCCAGCCATGATCCCATGTGTTTTACTAACACCGATGCCTTGACGCGATTAGCCGAGCTGGCGGATTGTTTTTTATTGCATAATTTGAGCATCACTCAAGCACTGGATGATTCTGTGGTGCGCCTAATTGGTAATCGAAGCGTCGTTTTGCGCGCGGCGCGTGGATTCGCTCCCTATGTTTTACCGATTTCCCCACCGCAACGCTCACAAGCGCTTCCTGCCTCGTTGTGCGCGGTTGGGGGGCATCAGAAAAATACCGTAGCCCTATTAAACCCAGAAGGAATTTTCGTCAGTCCACACATTGGAGATCTGCATACGGTCTCATCTCAACAGCGATTTGTCGATACCGTCGCACGTTGCCGCACCTTATTGGCCTGCAACCCCTCAACCTGCATTACTGATTTACATCCGGATTATGGCAGTAGCCAATGGGTCGCGGAACAACACGTAAAATCCTGTGCGGTGCAACACCATATTGCCCATTTTTTTAGTGTGATGGCCGAACATTATTATCGCGGTCCCGCTTTGGGCGTTTGCTGGGATGGATCCGGTCTTGGCACTGACGGCACCTTATGGGGCGGCGAATTTTTTGTGTGGGACGGCAATACCCGTGTTGAACGTATTGCCCACCTTCGACCCTTCCCGCTGCCCGGAGGCGATCAGGCTATTCGGGAACCTCGCCGTCAGGCTTTAGGATTACTATTCGCCATGCAAGCAGAAATTCCCGATCACTTACGCGCAAGCTTCAGTGACAGCGAATGGCAAAATTTGCACGTTATGATCAACAACCAGATCAACACACCGCTCTGCAGCAGTGTCGGTCGACTCATTGACGCCGTCGCCGCATTACTGCAATGCTGTTATCTAAACCGTTTTGAAGCGGATGCCGCTCTGCGCCTGGAGGCGCTGGCCGAAGGAGCTAAAAACAATCTGAACACCCTACCATTCACGCTACCATTCACGATTGATCGCACGGATACGTGTCGTGTCATCAACTGGCAAGCACTGATTGATCGTTTACTGTCGCAGCACAAGGCCAACAGTGATCACTCAGAACTGGCCGCCGCTTTTCACAACAGTTTAGCGGAGATGATTATGGCTGTTTCAAATGAGGTTCCTGATCTCCCTGTTTTTTTATCCGGTGGTGTTTTTCAAAATAAAATATTAACCGAAAAAGTGATCGCACGCATGCATCAACAGCACAGAACGGTGTTGATGCACCGTCAAGTCCCGCCGAATGACGGTGGTCTCGCTGTTGGTCAATTGTATTACACCCTGCACGCACCGAGTATGTCATCATGTGTTTAGCCATTCCAGGAAAAATAGAAGCTATTGTCGAGGACGAGCCACTGTCCCGCACAGCGCGAGTCAGCTTTGCGGGTGTGCACAAAATCATTAATATTACGCTCGTTCCCGACGCTACAATTGGCGATTACGTTATTGTGCACGTTGGCATTGCCATCAGTAAGCTTGACGAAAATCAAGCTCAACAGGTCTTGACGCTCTTGAATGCCGTGAGCCCACTATGAAATACCTTCACGAATACCGAGACAACACGCTCATTAAAGCATTAGTGAAAGCCATTCATTCGCAGCTCACGCGTCCATGGGTGTTAATGGAAGTCTGCGGTGGTCAAACGCACAATATTGTGAAATACGCACTGGATCAACTCTTGCCACCCGAATTGCAATTGGTGCACGGCCCAGGCTGCCCAGTCTGCGTCACCGCGCCAGAAATTATTGATCAAGCCATCCAGATCGCCCAGCGCAGCGATATCATTTTCTGTACATTCGGTGATATGTTACGCGTGCCCGGCAGTGAGCAGAGTTTGCAGTTTGCCAAAATTCAGGGCGCCGATGTTCGCATGGTGTATTCTCCACTGGACGCCATCAGCATTGCCCACAACAATCTCTTTCTGCAGTTGCATCTGGCGCTCATTGTACTCATTTGATGCCTTGATGCTCGTCTTGATCAGCTTCTCCATTTTATCAGAACTTTTCATTGCCTTCTTCCACCGATCCTCCCAGTACTTCTCAGTGTCCTCCCTATTTCCAACTTCTACCGCTTCCGGCTCGTCCTTGATATCAACTATGTCCTCAGCCTCGTAACCCTCGTCTTCATCAACCATACCTTCATCAGTCTCAATCCAATCAACAATATCATAACCACCGTCT
>JARRRL010000092.1:0-13748 GCA_037380725.1 Gammaproteobacteria bacterium
AGTCAGGAGATGCGATTTCGCTCTACCCATACACTCAACTTTCATGCCAATGTAAATAAATATATTTTTTTCAAAAAGTTATATTCACATTGGGTCAATGTGTACGGATATGCATTTCAAAACATGTAAAATGATAAGACGACTACTGATCATTATATAATCATGCTGATTTATCTATTAGCACTGTTATTGGATAACAGTTGTCTCTAATTAGTCACTGCTTAGTCACTTCAATCGCATTTTTGTCTGCGTCAAAAAGATCATTTTTCAAAAAGTGCTTCCATACATGCCTTAAATAGGCGTTCTCTTTTCGATTACTTATCTGTTATATGATTATATTTTGTTCAATTATAAAATTTTTCGTAAGCCCCACTACCGCCCCACCCTGCACTTGGCACTAGATAATATGTAAACTAAGTTGACAGTGGAACGAAAGCGACGACCTCGACACAATTTCAAATCTTTTCAAATGATTTCAAAGTAAAACTATTACACACACACACTTCATCACAGATCGTGTTTTTGTTTGGCGCAGTTCACATAAACGATCATTGATCGATTGCAGAGTCTATTACATATGTACTATCATGGGCTTACGCTTCGGCTGCCGCTCGATTGGCACAATACAGCTCAGCACGACGCGTATCTGCACTCAGCACAGATAAACAGATAAGTAAGTGAACACAAGGAATGAATAAGGAGAGCATTTAAAAAATCGTCCTGCAAAAACCGATTCAGAGAGTCAAGCTATGAAAAACAATACCGGAAATACCGATCACGCGATTGCCAATCAAGCTTCTTTTTTGAATTTCAGCCAAGTTTTAGCTGTATCCATTGGATTGCAGTTGTTACTCATCTTTTTCTTGGGGCCACTGGCGGTGCTGTTTATCGCTCTGGCTTGTGCTCTGCTCGTGGCCATCGTGCTGCGATTCAGCACCACACCTGAGCCCTTGGCGCATCCAAACAATTTCCCAAGCTGCAAGGCCATTCAATCATAACCCAAACATTCAAACCAATTCGGCCAACACCCCCCACAGCAGCGCAAAATTTCTTTATAATGCCCCTCCTGACAGGAGGGGCGAATTATGCTTTTCAACATCACGACTTCGCATCAGACTAAACCCAATTCAGATGACGCCACACACACTCGGTTTAAATGGGGACGACTTTCGGGTGCAGGTCTGTGCGCCCTCATTCGCGAAGCTCAACACCAACACCCCGGTCCTGTGCTGGTCATTGCAGTCTCACCGCAAGCCGCCCTTCAACTGGAAGACGCGCTCCCCTTCTTTCTGAATCAGCACAGGCCCCCTGATACACCGCCACAACTTCTGTCCTTTCCAGACTGGGAAACCTTACCGTACGACCAGTTCTCCCCGCATCAAGATATTATCTCCCAACGCATCAAAACCCTGTCTCTTTTACCTGAAAATCAGAACTTTTTCGTCATCACGTCCCTGGTAACCGTGTTACACCGCTTACCACCCCGAGATTACCTGCAACAGAACACGTTCATGCTCAAGATCGGCGACCGACTCGACCCAAGAGAAGAATGTCTACGCTTAGAACGATTAGGATACCAACGCGTAGACACGGTTTACGAACACGGCGAATTTGCCGTACGCGGCTCCTTAGTGGATATTTTCCCCATGGGCAGTGAAACGCCCATTCGCATCGATTTATTTGATAACGACATTGAATCACTGCGCGCTTTCGATCCAGAAACACAACGCACCACCACCCGGTACGATCACATCGAATTATTACCCGCACGCGAAACACCGCTCACCCCCGATCGCATACGTCATTTCAAACAACAATTTCGACGTCAGTTCGACGTCGATTGCTCCCGATGCCCTCTGTATCAAGACGTTTCCGATGGCATCGCATCAGCCGGCATTGAATACTATTTACCGCTGTTTTTTGATGAGACGGTCACTTTTTTCGACTATTTGCCACGCAATACGCTGATCCTGCTGGTGGGCAATATACACGAAGCCTTGCAACAGTATTGGTCAGACATTCACGAACGCTACGAAGATCACCGACACGATGCACGACGCCCATTGATGACACCCCACAGCATCTATTTACCAGAGCCAGCTTTTTTTGAAGCGGTGAATCAATTTCAACGTATACTCTGCTCGCCAGAGTCGGTATCAGAAGACAAAGCCTGGCATCGCAACTTTGAGTGCTTCGCTCCACCACCGATTGCAGTCAATTCTCGCGCTCAAGATCCCTTACATCAACTGAAATCAGCACTCGACAGCGCCTGGCGCGATGAGCAGCGCGTCTTACTGGTAGCGGATTCGCGTGGTCGACGTGAATCCATCATCGATATGCTTCACGATGCGAACCTGCATCCTCACACCATCGAGTCTTGGGACGAGTTCGTCACTAACACACAACACACGTTTTGCATTTCCGTCTGCGCTCTCGAACACGGCACTCACTTCGCGGATCAGAAACTGCTCATTCTCACCGAAGCCGAATTGTTTGGGCAGCGCGTCGCGCAGCGCCGACGCCGACGTCGTGGCGAAGATCAAGGCGACACCACGATACGCGATTTAACCGAATTAAAATTAAACGCCCCCGTGGTGCACATCGATCATGGCGTGGGCCGATATCACGGTCTCATCACCATCGAAGTCGAAGGTCAGGCGCAAGAATTTTTACTGCTTTCTTATGCCTCTGACGCCAAATTGTACGTCCCCGTTTCTTCGCTGCATGTGATTTCGCGCTACTCCGGACTCGATCCAGAAAACGCCCCGCTGCACCACTTGGGCAACGACACATGGCAAAAAGAAAAACGCAAAGCCATTGAAAAAATCCACGATACCGCTGCCGAATTACTCAACGTATACGCCCGACGCGCCGCCAAACCGGGACACGCATATGACATTCAAACGCAGGAACTTCGCCTGTTTTCAGCTGAATTTCCGTTCGAGGAAACCCCGGATCAAGCCACCGCTATCGAGCACGTCATTAACGACCTAAAAGCACCACAGCCCATGGATCGTTTGATCTGTGGTGATGTCGGTTTTGGTAAAACCGAAGTGGCCATGCGCGCCGCGTTTGTGGTCGTACAAACGGGCAAACAAGTTGCTGTTCTCGTGCCCACAACACTCTTGGCACAACAGCACTATGAGACATTTCAGGACCGTTTTGCTAACTGGCCCATCACCATCGAAGTGCTATCGCGCTTTAAAAGCACAAAAGAACAAAACCTCATCGCAGAAAAAGTCCAACGTGGCCAAATCGACATTCTGATCGGTACACATAAATTATTACAAAATACGATTGTCTATCACGATCTGGGCCTCATCATCATCGATGAGGAACACCGCTTTGGTGTCAAGCATAAAGAAAAACTCAAATCGTTGCGCAGCGATGTGGACATCTTGACGCTCACAGCTACTCCTATTCCACGCACTTTAAACATGGCCATGAATAGCATACGGGACATCTCAATTATTGCCACTGCACCAGAAAAACGCCTGTCCATCAAAACATTCGTGCGCCAACACCATACCAGCGTGGTCAAAGAGGCTATACGGCGTGAACTGCGTCGAGGCGGACAGGTTTACTATTTACATAACGAAGTGAAAAGCATTGAGCAGACCGCCCGGATGCTCCAAGAACTGGTACCCGAAGCACGCATTGGCATCGCTCATGGCCAATTGCGCGAACGGGAATTGGAAGCCATCATGTCCGATTTTTATCACAAACGCTTTAACGTGCTGGTCTGCACAACCATTATTGAAACCGGTATCGACGTCCCCACCGCCAACACCATCGTCATGGATCGCGCTGATAAGCTGGGACTGGCTCAATTACACCAACTGCGAGGTCGCGTAGGGCGATCACACCACCAAGCTTATGCATTTTTATTAACGCCTTCCCCAAAAGCCATTACCAGCGACGCCATGAAACGGCTCTCGGCCATCGCAGAAGCCGATACGCTTGGTGCCGGTTTCACGCTGGCCAGTCATGATCTGGAAATCCGAGGCGCTGGAGAGCTTTTAGGCGACGAACAAAGCGGCCACATCACCAAAATTGGCTTTAGCCTCTACATGGATTTGCTCGAACGCGCAGTAAACGCTATCAAAATGGGCAAAACACCCAATCTGGACAAACCGCTTGAACCCGACTGTGAAATCAATTTACGCTGTCCAGCCTTGATACCGGAATCCTATTTACCCGATGTACACCTCAGATTATTGTTCTACAAGCGAATCGCCAGCGCCAAAACGGACACCGAACTGGACACATTAAAAGTGGAAATGATTGATCGTTTTGGCCTGTTACCCGAACCCACTCAATTTCTCTTTAGTCTGACGGCCTTAAAATTGCACATTGAACCACTGGGCCTGAATCGAATCGAATTTGGGCCAACGGGCGGCTACATCGACTTTGACAGCGATACCACCGTGAACCCACAAACTATCGTCAAGTGGGTGCAAAGCCAACCACAGCATTTTCAACTCTCCGGCGCCAGCCGATTGCAGTTGAAGCAACAGATTTCCAATCACCAAGAACGACTGGCGTACTTGAAAGACATTTGTGATGGCCTAGCCTAAACAGCAGATAGCCGAACAGTCATGGTATATAACGCAAGGAGTCCAAACCCGATGTCTCGCTCACAGACCGCCATTCACTACAGTCAACTCAAACCCAATCAACCTGAACCCAGTCAATCTGAACCCAGTCATCAACCCGAAATAAATAAACACCGCATAAGCATGGTGTGCTGGCTCAGACAAAGATGGTGGGTATCTTCACGTATCGCCACCGTCCTAAGCAGTTTGTGTCTCTCGCTCTTTGGAACAATCGGGCACACACAACCAGATGAAACGTTCACCACCATCGAAGCGCAATCAATCCCCCAAGCTCCCTCGACCCAGACCCAGACCCAGACCAAAACACCAGAATCGTGGTACCAAATCGAACTGTATATTTTTCGCCAACCCGCCGTATCCACCACGGAATTGTGGCCCCCAAAAGAGAATATCTCATTTTTCTCAGAAACCGCTTTTATGACCATCGATCCCGTACCGATGGCCAACGCACTGATTGCTTACCAGCAATTACCCACCGATTGGTTACAAACACCCAATCTGCGCAGCGCGCTACACAACAGCCGTCTCTATCGCATTCTGTATGAAGCCGCATGGCGACAGCCCATACTGGCCGATCAGGAAGCCAAAACCATCTATCTCTCTGGCGGCAAACAACAAGCCAACTATTCAGAACTGGAAGGCACTTTACGCTTGCACAAAAGTCGCTACCTACACCTCGACGCTCATCTGCTCTTAGGTCGGTACGAAGAGAAACTGATGCCAATTGAAATGGGGAACTCAGAGCATATTGGCTCTGCAGACCACACGCCCAGAGTAAGCCATAATCTAACCGCAAACGATACGATGCCCATCGATGCAACGAATACTCAGTCTCTAGACAGCGCTACAAACATCGCCTTAACAGACCCGCTGTCCAGCTCCGACGGGAACACAGCAATGGAGTACCGCGTGGTACCCATCGAAATTTTTGAACTCACACACCGAAGCAACACGCATCGGTTGAATCAGTGGTCATCCACGGGGTACGGTATATCTTGGTTCTGATCGTGATCGGTGGTTTGCTTGGCTTGAGCGAATGGGCCAGTGCTCACGCACGCTGGAAAATCGATGGACCCACCCCGCCGCGAGATTTTGCTACAGGACACAAAATCGCGCCCTGTGGTGACATACCCAGAACCCAAAACACCAAGACTTTTATTGCGGGCGATACGCTCACCGTCGAATGGGAAGAAACCATTAACCACCCAGGTTATTTTCGCATTTTATTCTCCCCAGCCAACGACGAAGGATTTGAAAACAGCGTACTGCTGGATAACATCCCGGAAGTGCCCGCCGATCGTTTTTATCAAGCCGACGTTCAACTCCCCACTGAACCCTGTGAAGCTTGTACGTTACAACTGATACAAGTCATGCTGGATAACCCCAATAGACCTTATTATTACTCGTGTTCAGACATTCGCCTCATCGCCAAAGAAGATGCGGTTAATGATTCAACGCCAGCAGGCCTTATTTCAAACCTAACGGCCACTCCCGCCAGTGAAAGCGCTAACCTAACTTGGAAAAATCCAAAAGAAAATTTTTTAGCCCTCGTGCTGGTTCGCTCACTGGTCCCGCTTACCGTTCCGCCCATCGATGATGTGCTGTATTTAGTCGGTGACAGCATTGGCGAAGGTCTTGTTGTTTACAACGGCTCGGGATCGCAGTTTATGGATTCAGGTTTAAGCAATGGAACCACGTATTACTACACCGCGTTTTCTCACAATACGGCTTTTAAATACGAGGCAGGTGTGGCAACTGAGGTGTTTGTTACTGACATGCCAAACGAACCACCACAACTTGAATTGTTCGTTTTACAAGGTGACCAACAAACCCTCAGCATTTCACCCTCGGGTGGTCCTGTAATTGTGCAAATGCAGATCACCGACCCCAATCCGCAAGACACCCACACGTCGGAGTGGCGTATACCCAATATGCTCACCAATCTCAATGAGCAGGGCACCGGTGAAATCAGACGTCGACGCTTGCTATTCACCCCACGCGCATTGGATCCCGGCACCATTTCTTTTAGTGTCACTGTTACCGATAATGGTACGCCACCTCAATCACAAACCGCTACCTTAGACTTGGAAGTCATCCCCAGGTCCACCACCAACAGCGCTCCGTTCGAAGAAAATAGCAACCCAGAAGCCAACACATCGTCGGGAAGCATTGCTCTCAATACTGCGGCATCCAGTGGTACCCTGAACGAAGGAATTCTCCTGCTGCTGACCGCAAGCTGGTGGTATCGCCAACGCCGCCAAAGCCAAAAGAGATAATTATATAAATTCTGTCATTTATATTCTGTAATTTATATTTCACCATATAGATAAAATGATGATGAATCCAAGCCCATTACTTGCCCGTGCTTTGTTGTAGCGCAGAGACGGTGCTGTGGATGCACGATGCACCAAAAAAATCACTCCCTTCAAATCTGAATCCTTCAAATCTGAACAGAGTTGCTGGACAAGCGAACCATTTACCCCATTAAAAAAACCATCGATGGTCTTGCCCCATGCAAAGGTCCCACCTACAATCGCGCTATGATTGACCACGACGCTTCGGAGATCATCGCTGCTACGGCCAGCCCTGAGCTCATTGACACGCCAAAACCTTTGCCAGCCCGCGTGGATCTGCTCATAGCAACGTCCCCCGCCTGGACAGAAACGGTCTTGGCTGATTTTGATGCCTTTTTGGCCGACCACGCTGCCTGCGAACGTAAAGCTTCCGGGATGGCCATTTCACTGTGCACGCATTATCCAGACAAACCATCGTTGGTTCTCGCGATGAGTGAGCTGGCAGTGGAAGAGCTGGTTCATTATCGCGAAGTACTCAAGTGGATGGCTCAGCGTGGCGTCCAGCAAAGACCCGATCAAAAAGATCGCTACATCATGGCGCTGCACAAATGCATGCGCCGAGGCACGCACGCGTTTCTGCGCGATCGCCTGTTATTGGCAGGCATCATCGAATGCCGCGGTCACGAACGTTTTGGCTTAGTCGCCGCTGCGCTACCAGCAGGACCACTGAAACAGTTTTATCGCAGTCTGACGCAATCCGAAGATCGTCACCATGAGCTGTTTCTCGCGTTGGCTCAAAAGCTATGCCCTCGCGACAGAGCGACATACGAAGACCAAACCGGCGTATCGCAGCGTTTGTCCGAATTACTGAGTGCCGAAGCAAACATCATCGAAACTCTTCCACTGCGATCGGCGCTGCATTGACGTCACCAAGCGCTCACGCGCCCCTCTCAGCGCTGAATCGCTATCTCGCGCGCTGGGCAGAACCTGAAATTCACGCCTTGCGCAGCAGCTTACAGCATTTCCCTCAGTCCGACGCCACGCGACACCCTTTCGTCATCAGCGTACCCGCTTACGCGGAACCCCTGGACTGGTGGTTACGACTGAGCAGCGCTTTAGCAGACACACCCCTGTGGTGGATATGGGTTTTCAATCAACCTGATCACCCTGATCAGAAAAGCAAAACGACGTACAGCACATCAGCCAGTTTGCAACAGTGCAAACAGCATCTCACACACCGCATCGAATGCGGACCCATAACCCTTGGACAATTATCTGACTCACAGCACGTCGTATTAGTCGATCGCTGCAGCTCCCCCATTCCCCACAAACAAGGTGTCGGGCTCGCGCGTAAGATCGCCAATGATTTAGCCTTAGTGCTGATCGATTTGGGTTGGGTTCATACACCCTGGTTATTCAATACTGACGCCGACGCCACGTTACCACCCGATTATTTCAGTCACCCCTCTGTGCACAGTTTGTTACAACAGAGGCAGTTAAGCGCATTTCAGATGGGCTTTGAACACCAGCCTTCCCACACCGATTTTGCGGAAGCAACCTGGTGCTACGATCAATACCTGCGATACCATTATCGCGGTCTACGTGCTGCAGGTTCCCCGTATGCGTTCACCACCATTGGTAGCCTCTCTGTGTTATCCGCTACTCACTACGCCAGCGTACGCGGGTTTCCCAAACTAGCCGCCGGTGAAGATTTCTACGTGTTAAACAAATTACGAAAATTGGCCCCTATTGAAACCCTGGCTGCTCCCATTATCCAACTGAGCGCCCGCCCCTCTGAACGTGTCCCATTCGGTACGGGACCTCGATTGCTTGAATGGCAACACCAACGCCGCGAAAATATCCACGTATGGTCACCCGAAGCCTACCGTCTACTGGGGGTTTTCCTCACATTCCTATGCGACCATACCGAGAGCACAGGTCCTGCAACTCAGTATCTGGCACAAGGTCTTGCCGCGTTGCGAGAATCACCAACAAAAACTGAGTACTATACTTTGTATCGCATTGCGCACGACTTAGGTATCGATCGATGGTTAGCGCGCACGCAGGCCCACCGTTTTGCCTCCATCGAACACAGTCAGCGCGCCTTTCACGACTGGTTCGATGCCCTTAAAACCTCACAATTTCTTCGACAGATCAGCACGCACACGCCGCTGATATCCATCCAAGACGCGTCACGCTACTCGTTTTAAAACCCACTCGAAACGATATCTGGCACTCCGCAAAAACTATTCTGGCGCTCCACGATAACTATTCTGGCGCTCCGCGGTAACTATTCTGGCGCTCCGCGGTAACTATTCTGGCGCTCCGCGGTAGTAATGCCACAAAAAAATCGCCCCCACGCTGCGCCACGGTGCCCAGTGTTCCACGGTGTTCCGAGCCTCTTTCTCCGTTAATTTTTCATTCATCCCTTTCAGCTTACCCAACGCTAAACGCAAGGCAAGATCACCCGCAGGAAACACATCTCGCCGACGCAATGAGAACATCAGATAAATCTCCGCACTCCACACTCCGAAGCCACGCACGGCGCTGATGGCATCGATCACTGCTGCATCGCTTTGTTTTTTCAGGTCATCCACATCGAGCGTACCCGCCATAATTGTCTGCGCCAAGCCCTGCGCATACTCAATTTTACGATAAGACATACCGGCTTCGCGCAAGGCCTCCGGTTTCACCTTGAGCACGGCTTGCGGTGTTATTTCCCCCATTAATGCCACAACACGCTCACGAATCGCGCGCGCCGCTTCTACGGAAATTTGCTGGCTGAGTAGCGTTGTAAAGAGTGTCTCGAAACCAGCGGGTCGCAAGCGGGGTTCAGGAAGTCCGATCTGCGCCAATGCCCTAGCGATATCTTGATCCACCTTAGCCAGCTCACTCATACCACGTTTGATAACGCGTTTATCCATCGTCCACTCCTGGCCTTGATTTCGAAGCATCATTCATTCACCACTCACTGCCGCAGCCGATAGCCACTCTTGAAAATCCACCCGATTACCGCCAGGCAGATCAGCATAAACAACAGCGTCATCCCCACACTGATTCCGACGTGTACATCAGCGACACCGTAAAAACTCCAACGGAAACCACTGATCAAATAAACAATAGGATCAAACAAGGCAATGGTCTGCCACAGCGGCGGCAGCATACTGATGGAATAAAAACTGCCGCCAAGAAAAGACAGCGGCGTCACCACCATCAGGGGAACCACCTGCAACTTTTGGAAATTATCGGCCCAAATACCCAAGATAAAACCGAACAGACTGAACGTGATGGCCGTGAGCACTAAAAAGGCACACATCCAGAAAGGGTGTTCAATTTCATAGTCTACAAAAAAACGCGCTGTCAGCATGATGAGCACGCCCAATATAATAGACTTACTGGCAGCGGCTCCTACATAACCGATCACGATTTCCACACAGGACACTGGCGCCGACAGTATCTCGTAGATGGCGCCAGAAAATTTTGGAAAGAAGATACCAAAAGAAGCATTTGAAATACTTTCACTTAACAGAGCTAACATCATCAGACCAGGAATGATAAACGCCCCGTAGCTGACCCCGTCAATATCACCCATGCGCGAACCAATGGCCGCACCAAACACCACAAAATACAGGGAAGTGGAAAGCACTGGTGAGGCGATACTTTGCATCAATGTGCGCCGCAAGCGCGTCATTTCAAACAAATAGATGGCTTTAATCGCGTATAAATTCATGATGCGGTCCTGATCAAATTCACAAAAATATCTTCCAATGAACTTTGGGTCGAATGGAGGTCCTTCACGTCGATACCGTGCTGGCTCAATTGCTTGAGCAACTCGGCAATACCGGTGTGTTCGCTCTGCGTGTCAAAGGTATAAATAAGCACAGAGCCATCATTCGTCAACTCCAGAGGCAGATGCTTGATATCCGCAGGTAAATGGGTCATCGCAGTTTGCAGCTGTAATGTGAGCTGGCGCTTGCCCAGTTTGTGCATCAATACCTGCTTGTCTTCCACTAAGACGATTTCACCCTTGATAATGACACCGACACGATCGGCCATTTCCTCGGCTTCTTCAATATAGTGAGTGGTCAGAATAATAGTAACGCCATTCTCGCGCAGGCCACGCACCATATCCCACATATCGCGACGCAGTTCCACATCGACTCCAGCCGTAGGTTCATCCAAAAACAGAATTTGCGGTTCATGAGACAATGCCTTAGCGATCATCAAGCGACGTTTCATGCCACCTGACAGCGCCATGATTTTTGAATCGCGTTTGTCCCACAGCGACAGCTGACGAAGCACTTTTTCAATATGAGCAGGGTTGGCGGGCTTGCCAAACAAGCCTCGACTGAACGTCACGGTGGTCATGACGCTTTCAAAAGCGTCAGTGCTGAGTTCCTGCGGCACCAGTCCAATGCTCGCACGCGCTGCACGAAAGTTGGTCACGATGTTGTGACCATTGGCAAACAGATCACCAGAACTGGGCTTCACGATGCTGCACAGACAGCTGATCAACGTCGTTTTTCCAGCTCCGTTGGGCCCCAACAGCGCAAAAATTTCACCTTTGCGGATCTCCAGGTTAATATTTTTGAGCGCCTGAAAGCCCGAGCCATATCGCTTGTTGAGATCTTTAACTAAGATGGCAGGTTCCACATTCACTCCTCGTGATCAGCCCTTTTAAAGGGTCAGATTGTACACACATTCGCTACTGCTTTTCAGAGTAAAGTATACGGAATTACCGCATCCAGCTCCTCAATAACATCTTTGCCCGTGTAAAGCACAAGTCCTGAGTAAATAAACTGGCCCAACAGAAAAAAGATCAATATATATTCATTGGTAAATGATCAGCTATGGACTGCTATCACCTTAGGCGAATTTTAGGGGAAAAATAATTTTCAAACCAAGGGAATACTTATATGGTTTTTCACCAGCAATAAGAGTACTTCTTCTTCCTAGGGTAATGGTTGGACTTTAACTGTCTAGACCGTTACCATGCCGAGCGCACAACTTTCGATTATTGTTAACATCCGACGCCAGCTGAGCACAAAAAGAACCATTTCAGCTGTGTCAACTGCTCAATGGGAGGAGAACCGAACATCATGATAAAAATGAATAGGGAAGGAACAGCGAATAGAGAAAGAACAGGGGAAAACATTCGTAATTTCGCGTTAAAACCAACAGATCAGGCGTTGAATGAGGGCAGTCAGGAGGGCAATAGCCAGAGTGCTTGCGATCACTTGGGGCGTATTGCCGTTGTACAGGATCCTGCGGATGCACGTGCTACAGATACCATAAGCCTGCACCCTGAACCTCGTGCAGTGACTCTGCCAAATCCACAGAAGAATCGTTTGAACGATATTCACAACATAAAAATGGCGTTGACATTCGATGATGTGCTGCTAAAACCTGCATACTCTGAGGTACTCCCCAAGGAAGTTTCGCTGAAAACACGACTCACGCGAACCATAACCCTCAATCTGCCCTTGATGTCGGCAGCGATGGACACAGTGACGGAAGCGGCATTGGCGCGTGGCATGGCACAATTGGGTGGATT
The DNA here is from genome assembly GCA_037380725.1 of Gammaproteobacteria bacterium. GTDB lineage: Bacteria > Pseudomonadota > Gammaproteobacteria > Pseudomonadales > JANQJO01 > JARRRL01. The sequence continues at coordinate 12,465 of JARRRL010000092.1, forward strand.
GGGCATACTGCACAAAAGTATGCCAATTCATGCACAAGCTCAAGAAGTGGAGCAGGTGAAAAATTTCAAACCGGATGAGCCATGCGCTGAACTCTACCCGAATGCTTGTCGTGACACCTCAGGTCGTCTGCGTGTTGGTGCAGCAGTAGGCGCAACAGGTGATGCCGCTGAGCGAGCAAAAGCATTGGTGGATGCGGGTGTTGATGTGTTGGTCGTGGATACCGCTCACGGCCATTCGAAAGGAGTCTTGGATCGGGTACGATGGTTGAAATCTGAATTTCCCGATACACAAGTTATCGCAGGAAATATTGCGACAGCCGAGGCAGCGCAAGACTTGGCGTCCGCTGGGGCGGATGCTGTAAAAGTGGGTATTGGCCCCGGTTCGATCTGTACCACACGTATTGTGGCAGGCGTTGGCGTACCACAAATGACTGCAATTTCGGATGTGTCCGCTGCTTTAAACGGTACAGGAATACCCCTTATTGCCGATGGTGGCGTGCGTTTCTCCGGGGATATTGCAAAGGCCATTGCGGCGGGTGCGGATGCGGTGATGGTTGGAGGCTTACTGGCGGGCACTCAAGAAGCACCGGGTGAAATTATGTGGGATCAAGGCAAACAGTACAAAACGTACCGTGGTATGGGTTCTTTGGGAGCCATGTCCAAAATCGGGGGTTCAAGCGACCGCTATTCTCAGGAAACGGTGCAATCGGATAAACTGGTGCCAGAAGGCATCGAAGGCCGTGTGCCATACAAAGGAACGATGGGAGCAGTAGTCCATCAAATGATGGGTGGCCTCAGACAGAGCATGGGCTATGTAGGTGCCGCGACTATCGAGCAAATGCAGCAGCGTGCACAATTTGTGCAGATCAGCACAGCCGGTATGACGGAAAGCCACGTACACGATGTGACGATCACAAAAGCAGCACCGAATTATTCGCAGAAATGAGATTACGTCGTAATGTTATTGGGGTTGGCCTGTTGGGTTTTGGGCCAACCATCCAACCCTGAGAATCTCTAAAAACAGTTCATCCCTGAAAATAGCTCTTCGGTCATCAATCCCTGGTCCGACTGACGGACCTGGTGAGAACTGCTTCACCAGGATTAGAAACTGATTGCGTTGAGCAAATGAATTGCGTCTTTATTGGGCACAATAATATCTGCTAGAACCTCAAGTGCGGCAAGATTTAATCCTAGCTCGGGTTCATCTTCAGTATTTTAAGCCTTCTAACGATTGACTATAATGTTGCTTATATCACCTAGTCCACCGGGTGTTTTGTTTACAGC
>JARRRL010000093.1:0-11158 GCA_037380725.1 Gammaproteobacteria bacterium
AGCGTGTGCGCCGTGCCCTCCGCCTGTACGACGTTCCGTGCGTCTAGCCATTTAGGCACTACTTTTATACGTGCACGCGTATTCTCGCTTACCGTCTCAGTTGCATCTGATGTCTGGGGTGCAGGACGCATCTGCTGTGATGAAGCGCTGCGACTTTTGTGTTCCGTGTATTTCCGCCAAAGTTTTTTCATGGCTCTGCTTAGTGTCCTGGTTTTGAAATGACGGTTATTCAGGCAGTTTCAGGATGCGCCGGTGTGCATTCGATGGAAAATGCAGCAATCTGAGCGTGTCTTTGGTAGATGTCTGTGCGAGATTGTGCTTAAATCCTCAGCCATGTTTCAGCCTATTTCTCTTAATATAGCCCTGCGTTACATTCGCGCCAAGCGACGTAACCACTTTATCTCTTTCATCTCCCTGGTCTCGACACTGGGCTTGATGTTAGGCGTGGCGGTACTGATTGTGGTGCTGTCGGTGATGAATGGTTTTGGCCGTGAGTTACAGACGCGCATACTCGGCATGGTGCCGCACGCCACGCTGAACGCCTACGCGCCCATTGCGCACTGGGAGGCTTTGCAAGCCCAATTGGAAGCTGATCCGGAGGTGCTCGCTGCTGCGCCACTCATCGAAATGCAAGGCATGTTGAGCTATGGCGGTTCGGTGATGGGGGTTTATTTAAATGGCATTGAACCCGAAGCGGAACGTCGTGTTTCTATTTTGCCGCAGTTTGTGCGTGATGGACGTCTAGACGACCTGCAACCCGGTGGCTTCGGTGTGATTTTAGGCCAAGCCATTGCGAACCAATTGGGTCTGGTTGTGGGGGATAAAGTTACGGTCATCTTGCCGCAAGCGACGGTGTCGCCGGCAGGTGTGATGCCGCGTTTTAAACGATTGACACTGGTGGCCACATTTGAAGTGGGTGCCGAAGTGGATGGTATTTTGGGCTATGTGCATTGGCAAGATGCCGCAAAGTTAGCGCGTCATCCCGGTGAAGTGATGAGCATGCGCTTACGTTTTCAGGATTTATTTGATGCCCCACAGATTGTACATCGCTTGATGCGCCAGCCTGACATTCTCCAGCTTCAGCAGTTTTACGCGCGGGATTGGACCTTGACGCACGGAACATTATTTGAAGCCATTAAAATGGAGAAAACCATGATTGCCTTGTTGTTGACGCTGATCATGGCGGTGGCGACTTTTAATATTGTGTCCAGTTTGGTCATGCTGGTGCATGAAAAGAAGGGGGATATCGCGGTTTTGCGTACCTTGGGCGCTAGTCCCGGATTGATTCGACGTGTCTTTATGATTCAAGGAACGCTTATCGGATTGATTGGCACCACGATGGGGGTATTGCTGGGCATCGTGTTGGCGTTGACGGTTACGGATATGGTGCAGTGGTTAGAGCAGGTGCTACACCGTGAGTTATTGGGCGCTTATTTTATAAACTATTTACCGTCTGAACTGCAGCTTGAGGACGTGCTGATCATTGCCGGTCTGGGCCTGTCTCTGAGCTTCTTCGCTACAATTTATCCAGCACGGCGTGCTGCTTTGTTGCCGCCTGCTGAGACGTTACGATACGAGGATTAAGGTACTTCTGCCATGTCGTTTATGGCGTATCGTGCTGATCCTTTTTTCTTCAAAGGAGTCTGTTGTGCTTGAATGCACTGGTGATCATGGGGATGCCCCTGCGGTATTGGCGTGCTCGTCAATAACGAAATCTTATTTTCAAGGGCCGGAGCAATTGTGTGTGCTGAACGCGGTCACGTTATCTTTGTGTGCGGCGGATTCGTTGGCTATTGTTGGTACATCGGGTTCGGGAAAAACCACGTTACTGCACTTGTTGGCGGGATTGGACACGGTCAGCGCGGGAGACGTGTGCTGGGGGAATCAATCCATTAATGGTTTGTCGGCGCAGGCTCTGGGTCAGTGGCGTAATCGGCACATTGGTTTTGTGTATCAATTTCATCATTTAATGCCGGAATTCGCGGCGTGGGAGAACGTGGCGTTGCCATTGTTGCTGCGCGGTGAGGGGGTACGTTCCAGTCGTCAAGCGGCGCTGGAATTGCTTCATCGCGTAGGTTTGGCGGAGCGTGCGCGCCATAAACCGGCGGAATTGTCTGGCGGTGAGCGTCAGCGGGTTGCGATCGCACGCGCATTGGTGACAAAACCTGCATGCGTACTTGCGGATGAGCCAACCGGTAACTTGGATATGACAACATCGACAGCAATTCAGGATTTGTTACTTGAGTTGAATGCGACTCTCGGCGTAGCGTTGTTGCTGGTAACGCACGATCCGGTGTTTGCAGCACGTTGTCAGCGTCGTGGTCGCTTAAGTCGAGGATGTTTTGCGTTCGAAGAGGAACCGACAGCAGCTTGATTTCAATAACAGCGACAGGATGTTGGGCTGTTTAACGTAAATTGTTGCGCTGCGAAGTGTGAATAGTTGTTTTTTTAATGTGAATTTATGCCGTGACAAGGAGTTGAGGTATGGATATTGAATTTCATTATTATATTACTGCTTATTTGGCGCATAAAGCGGGATTTTCGCAAACGGATGCACAGGTGCTGGCGTACGCGTCGCAGTATGTGGATGAAAACGATGTGTGTTTTCACATAGTGCACCGTTCTTCGGAGCAAATTTATCGAAATTTTATCAGTCAGACGATGAATATTCTCAAGCCCAAGCAAGCGTTGATGCGCATTTACCCTATTTTCCATTTTGTGCCGGGTGAACCGGATGCACCGACGGCTCGGCCGACGGCTCGGCGTTCGGATGGGAAGCGCCATGTGTTGAACACCACACCGAACAGCGAAAATGCGAATGAATTGATGCATCAAGCGATTCGAGCGGATCGACAGACGCGCTTGTATCGAATCGGTATTGCGTCGCACGCTTATGTGGATACTTGGGCGCATCAAAATTTTGTTGGGTGGTATGATCAATTTAACCAAGTGGGCTCGGATCCGAAACCGAATATTGGGCACGCCGATGGGGAGCACCACCCGGATTGGGTGTCGCATCGCTGGTGTGATGACCGATTGCTGGATTCGGAGGTGAATAATCGACATCGGTTTTTGTCCGCAGCAAAAGAGCTGTTTGCTTGGTTGTGTTGCGCAGAGGGGAGGCAAGAAGCGGTGGAGACGTCCACGGCGTGGCCCACCGTGTTTGCGGAGCTGAGTGAGATGATGGGCCCAACGTATACGGGGCGGGAGTGTAAGTTCAGGCAGGACCGCACGCAGCGATATGGCGCAGTCATGCCGTGGTTAAAGCCGTTTGATGAGCGCGAATGGTTTGATCAGGCCATCGAATCCGAGGTAAGAGGGCAGGAAGATACGCACGAAGGTCTGATGGCCCGATTTACTTTGTTTGAGGATAGACATTACTGGCGAGAAGACACGGATCATCAGACCAGTCACTGGTTTTGTTTTCAAGAAGCGGTGAAAGAACATGAACAAGCGGGTATCAAGCAGTTAACGCCATGCTTTGCGGAAATGGGGTACAAATTGGCGCAAACGTGATGTGGCTCTTTCTTGAAATAAAGAGTTTGAAATAAAGGGTTTGGAAAAAGAACTTGGGAAAGGACTTGGAAAGGACTACGGGGATTTTATGCTGCTCCGTCGCCCGGTTTTTCGGGTCCACCAGCGTTTCATGACGTAAAAACGCCAAGACAGTCGGATGAGCAAATACACGCCGGTGGCAGTGAAGGTGCTGACGATGAAGGAGCCCAAATACAGGGGGAACGCCAAACGATAGGCTTCCCCAAAAATTTCACTGATGCTAAAGCCATCCGCGCTCCATGTGCCATCGACGCCCAAGAGGAAGCAACCCACGCTGAAATTGAAATAATAAATGGGGTAGAAAGTCAGTGGATTCGTGAGCCAGGTGCTGATGACGGCAAGGGGTAAATTGGCACGTGTCCAAATAGCGATCATGGCAGCAGCGGGAATTTGACCAGGCAGGGGTTGCAGGGCGAAAAAAAGTCCGATCCACAATCCGCCAGCGACGGAACGACGGTTTAAATGCCAGACGTTGGGGTCGGTCAATCTGCTGAGCCATCGCAGTGATTTCTGTTTGTGGAAATAGTGCGAGTCTGGCAAAAAGTGTTTTAAAAACTTTGTTGGAGTCACCGTCGTTGCTTCTCGTGTTTTCGACGAATTGATTCGTTTCCGTTGTGCGAGCGTGTTACCGGAAGATGCTATTTTTGTTGTCATTGATCACCGGTATTATCCTTGCGCTCGGGTGGCGGCACCTGTGTGTGGATGTGTCTTTATTTGGATCATTTCCGTACCTTGATCGTATCGGGGGAGCACTGTGTTGGATGCATCCACTCATCCAAACACGCGGTACGCCGTACATACTGTTAATGCCTTTTGCCATAGCCAGCGTGGCTGGGCTGATGCATGTGCGCGCTGCGCCATCATGGCGATGCTACTTACTGGCGCTCTGTGGCACCTGTTTGGGTGCCGGTTTTGCGGGTTTAGACGTTCGCCCAGTAGATACGCCAAGTCATTGGGTGGATTACGCGGCGCAAACCTTCCGGGTATATGGCCAAATCCAAGGATTACCTCGCTACGAATTCGTTGAACGCACTCAAGCTGTGCACCCGAGCCATGCTGTGGCGCCCGCTTCTCCGCGCAATCAAAATGCTCATTTTCTGTTTCATCCTCGATGTTGGATTTTTGTGGAACACCCGGATCGGGTGGCAAATACGTCAGGCTTATTGACTCAATTCTACGATCAGTATAGGAGCACACTGTCAAGACGTCGCCGAGCTTGTCGTGACGGTGCTGTGCGTGTGCCAGCTTATTTTAATCGGTTGCAGGTTCATGTTTATCGATACGATGGCCCCCCCTTGGAACCGGGGCGCTGGGTGTGGCTTGAGCTACGATTACGCGCACCACGCGCTGCGATTAATCCAGGATCTGAGGATCATGAACGCTGGTTTTTCGTAAATTATATTGGCGCGCGCGCGACATGGCGAAATGATGTGCCGCTTGAATGGGGACCTCGTTCGATCAGTTTGGATCGAATACGGGGTGACATCAGCCAGTTTGTGCGCCAGACCTTATCGGATTATCCCATTGCTCAGCGTATTGCACCAGCCTTAGTCGTGGGGGATCGTCGATGGCTGAGTTCGGAAGATTGGCGACAACTGAGTCGTCTGGGTTTGAGTCACCTTGTGGCCATTTCCGGCTTACACATTGGTTTTGCTGCGGTGTTGGGTTTTGGGGTGGGCGTGTTGGGTGTTCGCGGTTTGTCCAGAGTGTGGATGGGGTGTTTACGGTATTGGCCGGCGCATTGCTGGGCGTGGTTGAGTGCGTGGGGGTTTGCAGTGGGGTACAGCGCGTTGGCTGGATTTTCGTTGCCCACCGTGCGTGCTGTGATAATGTTAACGGTGCTTTGTTTATGCCGATGGTGTTTTTTCCCGCTGTCGCTGATGCGAGCGTGGGTGATGGCGGCGGCGCTCATGCTGTGCTGCATGCCGCGATCTATTTTTGATGTGGGCTTTTGGTTGTCGTTCACGGCTGTGGGTATCTTGCTTTTTTTGGCGTCATGTCAATATCGATTTTCGGGATATCGAGTTTTGGGACGCTTGGTTCAGGCCTGGCGATTGCAGTGTAAATTAAGTATTGGTTTAATTCCCGTTAATCTGATTTTTTTCCAGCAAATGTCGTGGGTATCGCCGGTGGTGAATGCGGTGGCCATTCCGCTTGTGAGTGTAGCGGTGGTGCCGCTGTTGTTTGCTGCTCTGCTCGTATCGTGCGTGTGGGATTGGGGTGCGGCGATGTTGTTTCAGCTTGTGGGGCAGCTGCTGTCGATATCATGGTCTTGGGCTGAATCGTTGGCAACGGCATCGTGGGTCTCGTCGGGGACGGTATTTCCTGGCGGTTTTGCTGGAGTGGCCTTGTTGAGTATGGTGCTGTTTTGTTTGTTGCCGCGTGCGTGGTGTGTGCGTCCATTGGCGTTGGTGTTGGGAGCAGCGGTGTGGTGGCATTCGTCGGCGGAGCCGGTTTTGCGTGAAGGAGAGTTTCGATTAACGATGCTGGATGTGGGGCAGGGCTTGGCTATCGCGATCGAAACAAAAAATCAGGTTATTGTGTATGATGCGGGTCCTGGACGTGGCGACCGTTTTTGGGTGGATCGCATGTGGTTGCCATTTTTGCGACAACGACAGCGCGATTCGATTCGTTTATTGGTGAGCAGTCATGGCGATGCGGATCACGCGGGTTCTGCGGCACCATTGGTGGCGGCGGTGCCCACGGAGGCGCACACTGGGGTTGAGTCATACCCGTTCACGGTTTTACCTGAGGACGGAATCATACGGGTTTCTCCGCCATACCGTATTTGTCGCGCGGGAGATCGCTGGCGTTGGGACGGCGTTGAATTAGTGGTGCTGTATCCCGATGCGACTGAAACAGGTGCGACTCAGGTCATGACGGGGGAACGCGCAGATACCGAGCGTCTTCCGCGTGCGGCGCGGAATGTGTCTTGTGTGATTGAAGTGATCGGGGCATCCCACCGTGTGCTGTTAACGGGAGATATTTCTCGGAAAATGGAAGCGGTGTTGTTGCGGCGAGAGCGGTCGCATTCCCTGCCAGTGGATACTCTGAAAGCGGATGTGCTTTTGGTTCCGCATCATGGTAGTAAAACGTCATCGAGTACGGGCTTGATTCATCGCGCCAATCCGACCTATGCGATGGTGTCTCACGGCTACCATAACGCTTTTGGTCATCCACACCCACAGGTGAAAGCGCGTTACGTTCGACGAGGCGTTACGTGGCTTTCGACGGCAGAGTTAGGCGCTGTAACGTTTTGGTCGCATCGCGCAGTAGGTGGAAAACCAGCCATGTTATCCGTGGAATCAGAACGAGAAAAACGGCCTGCGTTGTGGCGATACGGCGAGCGTGGTTTTTAGTTCTATCCAGAAGAAAATCCGGGAGGTTGCGACGCAGCGCAGTGGCAACCTCCCGCTCGGACGGTGCTAGACCGGGCCGAATTGTTTCGAAGCCAGGAGCCAAATTATTTGGCTGCTAAAGCCGATTAATTGTCCCTGTCCTGATGCGCTCCAATCAACATTGCGTTGTGTTTAGCCAGGCATCAGGTGCTGACAGCACCAGTTTCACCAATTCATTTTGCCGGCTTGCTCCGGTTTTCCGGTAGCAGGATTTAAGCTGGGTGCGGATGGTATTCAGACTAACCGAGAATCGTATTGCCATGGCCTCCAGGCTGTCGCCATTAGCCAACGCGACGGCAAGGCGTGCTTCGGCTGGAGTTAAACCATAAAGTTGCTTTAGCAAATCTAATGACAGGTCAACCGCCTGTTGTGCGCAGCTGATAAATATCACCGCAGAAACAACTTCCGTATCAAGCTGGAATGTGTTGTTTTTTCCCTTGCTGACAGGCGTGACCATCAGGCTCAAAGGCTGCGCTAATCCTGAAGCGGGAATTGCCATTGACCCACTTTGAGGTGGTTTTGCTCGGGTTGCTTCGAAGATGAGTCGGTGCAGCTCTTTGGTTTCAGGGATGCTTGATACACGCAATGTATTCTTGCAGATTGTCAAAACCCGTCCATTAGATACAACATTTTCAGCGCTTTTATTAAGAAATATCGGTTTCCCTGCGTCATCAATCAGGATGACGCCCAGTGAAAATTGATCCAGTATTTCTCGTTTCACTTCAGTGCGAGTATCCAGTAGCCAGAGTCGCCGATTCACCTCCAGTGCGCGTTGCAGATGAGGTAGTAGCATATTGAGCAGTGCTAGTTCCTGCGCTTCAAAACACCCTCGCCGATGATCGCGGTGAAACCCCATGACCACTAGCTGCGAATCACGCTTCATCAACACTGCGCCAATTGAATGTTCCATGCCCTGAGGAAGTGCAAACTCATTATAAAACTCACTCTTGAAAAAACTTTCGCTCATCAGCGATCTTGTTTGTTCTATGGTGCCGACAGGTTGTTTAGCGATGGCGGGAACGAGAGAGTCAATATATACAAAATGTTCTCGGTACCGTTGTTGATATGTACTGTCTAGATTGTGTAGAACGTAAGCGCTTACCTGCTTGCTGTTCAGATCTTGCCCTCTAAGTATGGCGGAGCGTGTATTCAAGTTGTTGCTGATGATCGCAAGAACCTTTGACCAACGATCCGGTTCAAGTGCAGCGTCGTAGATTTCTCCCACTAAGTCATTGTAATACTCCAGATCAACATTCAACGATCTTGGCTTCATCTCAAGCTTCCTGTTTTCCTGACAGTAACCGAAGGATCTGAGTCTGATACGTAGACACCAGGAAATGGCCTTGATCGGGAACAATATACTGCTGACAATCTGGAATTGTTTTTGCGAGATAGCGTCCCATTTCTACTGGAACAAATACATCCTGCTCTCCATGCCAGACTGAAACGCTGCCTTTGATTTGCTCGGGCTCGAATCCCCAGTGATTAGCTAGCAGCGCCATATCAAAGGCCATACCATGCATACCTTGAATGACAGATGTGGTCAAATTAGCAAGATACATTTCACGGAATTGCCGATCAGCTAAAGCCTGCTTGTCGGGCGCAGATGCCGGATCTTCAAACAAGGCATACAGGCTTTCCGGGGTTTCGATCAAAGAATCGAGCACTTGAGCAAGCGCCAGGTAATCATCCCGAGCCTGTTCAAATAACGCTAGATTTGCCGGCAGCATGCCATCCGTCATGCCAGGAACTGTATAAGGGGCAGGACTGCTGATCAGTGCGGTATGGAGCAGGCGTTGTGCAAAACGGTAGACGCAGGCGGCTGCATATGGGCCACCGCCAGAAAAACCAAGCACCGAGAAGCGCTCGAGCTTGAGTGAGTCTGCCAGTCGTACGACTTCTTCTGGCCAGTCAAGCAAGGTATGAGTGGTATTGAACTGGGAGCGACCGTAACCCGGTCGTTCCACGACGATTAATCGAATATTGGCTTCACGTAGGCTCGAGTCGGTAAACATCCGTTCCAGACGTGAACCGGGGGTACCATGGAACGCCATAACCGGAAGACCTTCTTTATCGCCATATTCAGCGAAAATTATCGGATTTTGGAAGGATGTGTTCCGTCTATCAGTTTTAATGATTCTCATCGACTTTAATGATCTTAGCCAATTTAGTAAACGTTTAATCGTTTAGCATACACCATATGGGTGATGACGTCACCCGTTCCTGCTTCTAAAGTGACCATCGTTTTAATAAAAAACAATTCCAGGTTTGGAATCATCAGGTCGGTTGGCGGATTGAACGCCAGAGCCATTATCTAGACTGCAATTATTTCTGGAGACTAAATGAAAATTTTCGATTCGATTATCGGCTTCGTCTTCCTATCGAGTACACTTGCGCTGACCGCCTGTGGCGGGGGAGGTTCTGATGACGGGCGTGCTGGTGGTGGCGCGACCGCGATTTTAAATGGAACCGCTGCGGCAGGCGCACCGATAATAGGACAGGTTACCGTCAAGGATTCACTGGGAAATAGCAAATCTGCGCTGATCGAGGCGGATGGCAGTTATCGTGTTGATGTTACCGAGTTAACAGCGCCCTATCGTTTACGTGCCCTGGGCAGGGTAGGTGGACGCAGCGTAAAACTGTTTTCCTACGCGGAAGCAGCCGATGTAAATGGTACCATCAATATTACTCCGTTTACCGACCTAATCGTCGCCAATGCCGCGCAGCAGATTGCAGAGACATACTTCGATTCGCAAACCGCCACCAGTCTTGATGCAACCGTAGTTGCTGAGCAGGAAGCCGCTCTTCAGGATAAATTACAGAATGTTTTTAAAGCGCTAAAGGTCTCAGATGCCATCGATCTGTTACACACAGCTTTTAGCGCGGACCATTCAGGTCTGGATGCGGCGCTCGATGTGGTAAGGTTACAATATACTTCAACCAATGTTGTCACCATCACGAACCTGATTGAGAAAACCCAGATATCCGATGACATAACTGCTAGCAATGACAATACTGCTCCCCTGCCAGCCAGCGAAGCGAAATTAGCCCCAGCCGTGAGAGATACCCAGGCGATTGCAACATTAACTGACACTATGACTCAGGCTTTCGCTAATGGCTTACCGAGTGTCAGCGCAATTCAGGACTATTTTGCTGACGATTTCTATGAAACAGACACCCCCAAAAGCGCTTTCCTGACTGATATCACCACAGATCCAATCCTGGTTGGATTACGCTTTAGCGCGGTTTCAGTTTCTGATCTGGATTCGGACATGGGCACTGCGACAATCAGCTTTTATACCTCGATTGATGGTTTCATTGACCCCGTACCCATCAATTGGTATGTCGCGCGTGACAGCGATCTGCGCTGGAAATTTAAAGGTGACCAGCGTATCGCAGATATGTACTTCGAATTTCACTGTAATGACAATAATCAAAACGATAGTCTAAGCGGTGGCTGCGGCGTCAATACACGAGTTTGGGACGAGGATTTCACTAACAATGGCACAGTGAGTAATGCGCCTATTGCCTCAGCCAAAGTCAGCATTATCGATGGAAATGACGGTTCCACGGTCAAGGCAGTCATTTACCTGGGTACACCGGCAAATGCATCAGCTGGCGATGTTCAGGTTTATGATGAAGCTTTGCAGGCTTATCAGGGCGACTGGAAGGCGTTTGGTGTAGGAAGCGGGGAAGTTGACCCTTCTATCCTGCTGGCTGGCGATATTATCGAGTACCAACTTTTTACCGAGGATCTTGATATCTCCAGCCCCGCAGCACCTCAGATTGCATCAGCGGCGATAGCAGTCGCAAGCTATCAGGATACCCTGCGGTATGCGCCCTCGACCCACGGACTTTATCCACAGGCAACAGACAGTACATTGACTGCAATGGGTAATTTCACATTGGGCGACAATCTGACTATCGGTTGGGCTCGTGCCAGTGGTACGCTAAGTGATGAGGTACTGGTTGAAATCAGTGACAGCATGGGTAATCGTATCGAGGTCAGGGATAGCTCATTCTTACCAGATGCGACCTCGACCATCATTGCCGCCAGCGAACTTGATGCGACGGCTGCCAGCAACGCCGGTCTTGATGTTAATGCAACCAGCTATACCCTACTGGTGCGGATTTTCACGCGTGATCAAATCACCGGCCAGCAACATTCCACGGATTACACTGCAACAATCCCTGGACCGGCTGCG
>JARRRL010000094.1:0-8326 GCA_037380725.1 Gammaproteobacteria bacterium
GGGTTCGTGGAGCCATAGCATTTACCCAAAACGTTTTGCACACCCGCTACTTCGAGTACAGCTCTCAACGCACCACCCGCTATAATACCAGTACCTTCCGATGCCGGCTGCATGTAAACCTTAGAAGCGCCATGCCGTGCTTTGATAGGATGTTGCAAAGTCGTACCAGACAAATCCACTGTGATCATATTGCGTTTAGCCGCTTCAAGCGATTTTTGTATTGCGATGGGTACTTCTCGTGCTTTTCCACGACCAAATCCAACCCGTCCTTTACCATCACCCACCACAGTAATAGCTGTGAAGCCAAAGATACGGCCCCCTTTAACTACTTTTGCGACACGGTTTACTTGAACCAGCTTCTCTTGCAGCCCGTCACTTTGTGCTTTGTCTTCCTGGCTATTTCGAGTCTTCTCGTCTTGGCGAGACATCTGCACTCTCCTCAATGTATACCATCGATAATATTTATATTGTCAAGCCCGCTTCTCTGGCTGCATCCGCAACCGCTTTCACTCGACCATGGTATTTATAGCCAGACCGATCAAAGGCCACTTTCGATAGCCCTTTTTCGACGGCCCTCACACCGACCAATTTACCCACTATTTTTGATGCTTCAATATTCCCGCTCTTACTGCCATCGTACTGCTTTTCAGTTGAGCTCGCTGAAACTAGAACCAAACCTTTGTGCACAATCTGAGCATAAATATGCTTTGCAGAGCGACGCACAGATAAACGAGGTACATCCAGTTCAGCTTGTTTTTTGCGAGTTTTAATCGCTCTTCGCAATAGCGCGGCACGCTTAGGATTCCGTGAGGTCTTTCGCTTCATCGCGTAGTTTCTCTCTTTAATGTGTCAGCCTCAAACAAACAAGCTCGCAAACACTGCATCACAAGCCTGTGTATCACTTATTTTTTCTTCGCTTCTTTCGTTCGAACCTGTTCATTGGCATAACGTATTCCCTTACCTTTGTAAGGCTCAGGCGGACGAACAGATCGAATATTTGCTGCAAATTGACCGAGCACCTGTTTATCAATTCCTGATAACACAATTTCAGTTTGAGTAGGTGTCTCAACATGAATGCCATCAGGCACTGGCATATTCACCGGATGAGAGTGGCCAACGGTTAAACTCAAAGTTTTCTCTTTTGCTTGTGCTCGGTAACCAACACCCGTGAGCTGCAAACGACGCTCAAAACCTTTCTCCACACCCAGCACAAGATTCATCAATAAAGCACGCGCTGTTCCTGCCTGTGTCCACGCAGGACTTCCTTTTTTCTCGTTGGCATTTTTGGGCTCAACGCGTATCTGGCTCTCTACCAGAGAAGCCTTAACCAATGGGTGCACAGTCAAAGCCTGCTCGCCTTTTGGTCCCTTCACGCTTACCCGAATAACATCATCTGCATCAGTGATTGTGACTTGTACTGACTTTGGAACAGGTACCGGAGATTCAGCTACCCTAGACATATCTTTTCCCAACCCTTCTATTACCGTTCCGGCACTCAAGTAATCGAGTTGCCCCGGTGACCATCTCGTTTAACCATTATCCGTTGGCGTCTAATTTGTATGCGTCAAAGCACATTCTAATTCATTGCAACTTTAACTCTTTAACTTAATATCGCCAATTGTCGCCGATTTTACTCTTATTTTTCAACTATTTACATTTAAAGATTTAGGCAACACTGCATATCAATTCGCCACCAAGACCTTCTTGCGCTGCTCGCTTACCCGTCATGATGCCTTTACACGTTGACACCACGGCAATACCCAAGCCACCTTTTACACAAGGAAGTTTTTTGGCTGATCGATACACTCTCAGACCAGGTCGGCTTAAACGGCTAATTTCATCAATTACCGCCACACCCTCATAATACTTCAGATTAAGCTTCAGCGTCTTTTTTACACCTTCATGTTGAGATTCAACACCCAACAAAAAACCCTCTTCGAGTAGCACATTAGCAATGGCTTCTTTGACCTTTGAGTGCGGCATCTCAACTGACAACTTACAGCGAGACTGCGCGTTACGAATCCGCGTTAACATATCTGCTATGGGATCTTGCATGCTCATAAAATAACCCTCTGTCACTCAAACTTTAAGGCCCTACCAGCTCGCCTTTCTGAGACCTGGTATTTCACCTCGAGAGGCAACTTCCCTCAATTTATTACGTGCTAAACCAAACTTTCTATAATAACCATGCGGTCGTCCAGTTAAACCACAACGATTCCGCCTACGTACTCGGGAAGAATCTCGTGGTAATTTTTGCAGTTTAAGCTGAGCTTCCCACTTTTCCGTATCACTGGTATTTGGATCTTTAATAATAGCTCGGAGTGCCATTCGCTTTTCTTCAAATTTCTCAACAAGCTGAGTTCTGCGCTTTTCACGCTCAATCATGGAAACTTTCGCCATGTCTTTCTCCAAAATGTGACTAGACCCCATCCCGCTTACGTACTGGCTTACGGTCGAATGGGAAACTTAAGTTCTCTCAATAACGCTAAAGCTTCTTCATCTCTGGTCGCGGTAGTCGTCACACATATATCCATGCCTCGCATTTTATCGACATTTTCATAGTCGATTTCCGGAAACATGATCAGTTCCTTAATACCAAACGCGTAGTTGCCACGGCCATCAAAACTCGTCTTACTTAAACCACGAAAATCACGAATACGCGGTATCGCCACATGGATAAGACGCCACAAAAAATTATGCATGTTGTGACCACGAAGCGTAACTTTACACCCTATCGGCCATCCTTCGCGAATCTTAAAGCTGGCTACCGCTTTGCGCGCCTTGGTGATAATGGGTTTTTGACCAGAAATTTCTGCTAGTTCTTTCGCAGCTGCTTCAACCGCTTTTTTATCTTGCGCGGCTTCACCAACCCCCATATTCAAGGTGACCTTCACCAACTTAGGTACCTGCATGACATTTTTATAACCGAATGCATCGACGAGCTTAGGCACTACCTCGTCAACGTAAAATTGCTGTAAGGGCTGTCGACTCATTGTGTATTCCATTCATTTTACTTTGGTGTCGGGCCAAGGTGAAGCACCGACTCACTATTCATATCAACTGTTCACAGAGGACTTATCTGACTTAAAGAAGCGTTCTTTCTTACCCTGCTCATTGATTCGAAAGCCAACCCGATCGGGTTTTCCCGTATTCGGATTGATAATCGCAACATTTGATGCTTGGATAGGTGCCTCTTTTCTAATCAAACCACCCTCTTTTCCCTGCTGCGGATTGCCTTTCGTATGCTTGGTCACCAGACACACGCCAGAAACAATCAAGCGATTGTCAGGCAATACACGCACGACTTGTCCCGTTTTTCCTTTATCTCGACCCGTGATCACGAGCACCTGATCACTTTTCACAATCTTTTTCATGGGGTATCTCCGATCACATCACTTCCGGGGCCAATGAAATAATCTTCATAAAATTATCAGTACGCAAATTCCAAGTAACCGGACCAAACACGCGCGTGCCAATCATTTGTTTCTGATTATTAAGCAACACTGCTGCATTATCATCAAAGCTGAGCGCGGATCCTTCAGGGCGTCTCACTCCCTTTTTCGGTCTCACAACAACGGCGTAATACACCTCGCCTTTAGAAACACGGCCTTTCTGCATCGCAGACTTAACAGCAATGACGGAAACTCGAATCACATCACCTACTCTCGCCGTACGCCGCCTTGAACCACCCAGCACCTCAATGCAACGAACCTTCTTTGCACCGCTGTTGTCCGCGACCTCAAGAATCGTTTCTTTCTGTATCATTTTTAAATTGTCCTTACATTCGAAGCGAATGGGGTGCTCGCAAGACCGTATGAGGCATCGTACCGCTACCGTAGAGCGCTAGCGCACTCGTCAGCTTGCCGTTTTCGCTTTCTCAATTACTTCAACTAAACACCACACTTTTGTCTTAGAAATCGGTCGATGCTCTTCAACAATCACCACGTCACCAACTGCGCATTCGCTGTTTTCATCATGCGCATGCAGTTTCGTCGATTTTCGAAGATATTTCCCACACAGCGGATGCTTTACCCGTCGCTCAATCACCACCGTGATCGATTTTTTCATCTTGTTACTGACTACCCGACCTTGAAGCCTTCGACGTAAAGGAGTCTTACTCACCGCTTTCGCCTGCTGTTCAGCTATCTCGTTTTCTGCCATCGCGTTGGGCCTTCTCACTCATTCACTGTGTGTTTGTTTTCGCTCATTAACGTGAGCACACGCGCAATATTTTTCTTTGTGTCTCTGAGCTCATGCGTCGTGCGAAGTTGGCCAGTGCTTTTCTTCATCCGCAGCGAGAACAGATCTTTGCGAAGACTCTGCAGCGCTTCCTCCAGCTCGACGTTACTTTTTGCTCTCAATTCTTTTACTTTCATCTCAATACCTTGATACGGTCGTTTGGCCATTCAAATCAGCGCTACTTGATATGTCTCTTAACCACAGCCGTCTTGATGGGTAACTTCGCCGCCGCCAGTTTCAAAGCTTCTCGAGCTACCACCTCAGGAACCCCTTCCATTTCATAAAGCATTCTGCCCGGCTGTATCTGAGCAACCCAATATTCCACACTACCCTTTCCCTTACCCATGCGCACTTCAAGTGGCTTTTTAGAGATGGGCTTATCCGGGAAAATACGTATCCAAATTTTTCCACCTCTTTTGACATGTCGCGTCATGGCACGACGCGCTGCCTCGATTTGTCGAGCCGTAATTCGACCTCTACCCAATGCTTTCAAACCAAACTCACCAAAAGAGACCTTATTACCACGTTGAGCTAAACCGCGATTTCGACCTTTTTGTTGTTTCCGAAATTTTGTTCTCTTGGGCTGAAACATCTCAACCCTCCCCCTTTGCATCAGTTGTGAATACAGTTGGCGTCATGAAAGATCTCATTTTCAATTCACGCAGTGCTAAACAAGCTCCTAGCATCTTTTATGCGTATTACCGCCGCGCGGTACTTAATACAAAATCATCACGCTGTCTTCGATTTTCGATCGTTAGACTTTCTGTCTTTTTTTCTATCTTCTACTGAAGACTCATCAGTAGAGGCTGCTGGATCCACACCTTCTAGGACTTCACCCTTAAATATCCACACTTTCACCCCAATGGTGCCATATGTGGTTTCTGCCCGCTCACTCGCATAATCGATGTCAGCTCGGAATGTATGCAATGGTACGCGTCCTTCACGATACCATTCCGTTCGCGCAATCTCCGCACCACCCAGTCGACCCGCCACGGCAACTTTAATACCTTTTGCACCCGCACGCATTGCATTTTGTACTGCCCGTCTCATCGCTCGGCGGAACATAACCCGCTTTTCCAGTTGTGAGCAAATACCCTGAGCAACCAAACATGCATTAAGTTCAGGTTTTCGTACTTCTTCGATATTTATGTGCACAGGCACACCAAGCCGTTTAGCGACTTCTCGGCGAAGCTTCTCAACGTCTTCCCCTTTTCGACCAATAACAATACCGGGTCGAGCTGTTTTGATCGTAATACGCGCATTTTCAGCAGGCCGATCAATAATCACATCGCTCACTGATGCTGACTTCAACAGCTTCATCAGATATTCGCGCGCCTTTAGGTCAGCCAGTAGGTACTTTGGGAAATTCTTTTTGTTTGCATACCACAAGCTTCGATAAGGTTCCGTAATTCGAAGTCTGATTAACCGGGGATGGACTTTTTGGCCCATGAGACTCTCCTACTGTTCCGCCACTTTCAGCGTTATATGACAAGTTCGTTTTAAAATACGGTCTGCACGGCCCTTTGCTCTGGGTCTAATTCGCTTCATGGTGAAGCCTTCATCAACCGAAGCATGAGAAATAACGAGTTCATCGATATCCGCACCATTATTATGCTCAGCGTTCGCCACCGCTGATTCCAAGACTTTTTTTACAATCCCAGCTGCTTTCTTAGGACTGTAAGTCAAAAGATCCAGAGCACGCTCCACTCGCAAACCACGTATTTGATCGACGACTAAACGCGCTTTTTGTGCAGACATCCGCGCGCCTTTCAGCTTTGCCGCAACTTCCATAACTCAAACCTCACAATGCTTCAGCCAACTCTGTCAAACAAAAACCCTACAATAAATTGGCTCTAAAATTCGATTATCGCTTGGCTTTACGATCGCCAGCATGGCGTGGAGCAGAGCGCGTTTGAGCAAACTCACCCAGCTTATGCCCAACCATTTGATCAGTAATAAAAATAGGTACGTGCTCTTTACCGTTATGGACAGCGATCGTCAGACCAACCATTTCAGGAAGAATCATCGAGGGCCTTGACCACGTCTTAATGGGTTTTCTCGATTTCTCCCGAATTGCTTTTTCAATCTTTTTCAGCAGATGATGAGCAACGAACGGGCCCTTCTTCAAAGATCTAGCCATTTTTTTACCTTACTCTGCCTTGTTGTATTATCCACGGCGTCCACGAACGATCAGTTTGTTTGCACCTTTTTTACGTGTTCTGTAACCTTTTGTGGGAACACCCCATGGGGTAACGGGGTGACGCCCACCAGAAGTCCGACCTTCACCACCACCGTGCGGGTGATCCACCGGGTTCATCGCAACCCCTCTTACTGTTGGGCGCTTTCCTCGCCAGCGTGTCGCTCCTGCTTTTCCTAAACAGCGAAGATTATGCTCTGAGTTTGAGACTTCCCCCAAAGTAGCAACACAATCTGCTGGCACTTTACGCATCTCACCCGATCGAAGACGAATCGTTACAAAAATACCTTCTTTCGCAAGAACCTGACAATAAGCACCTGCCGATCGTGCAAGCTGACCTCCTTTACCGGGCTTCATCTCAACACAGTGAACAAAACTACCCAATGGCACATTCCGAAGTGGTAGAGCATTACCAACTCGTATGGGGGCGCTTTCTCCACTGTGGATCTGCGCACCAGGCTTAAGCCCTTTTGGCGCGAGAATATAACGGCGCTCTCCATCGCTGTACTTCAACAGAGCAATAAAAGCCGTCCGATTAGGATCATATTCTATACGTTCAACTACAGCTGAAATATCGATCTTATTGCGTTTGAAATCAATTTCTCGGTAGAGCTTTTTATGACCACCGCCATGATGCCTAACCGTAATTCGCCCTGTATTGTTCCGACCTCCAGCACTTGATTTCGATTTGGTCAGTGGCATATACGGTCTACCTTTATGGAGATCCGAATTCACCACCTGAACAACAAATCGTCTCCCAGGCGACGTTGGTTTACATTTTCTTACGGCCACACTGACCCCCTTTAACATTCTCGTTAGCCGTGTATAAGCACTACCCAATAGATAACGACATTTCGGCTACGTTTAATTTCTAAACAGTCGGCTGTAGACGCTTCATTACGAACCCAATAGCCAACGGGTCTTTCTAAATAATTACTAAATAATCGCTTCAAAGCAGCTCAGCATCATTCGATTACGCATCACTCGATGTGAAATCAATATTACTGCCTGGTTTCAAGGTCACATAGGCTTTTTTCCAGCTAGAGCGCTTGCCTTGATTGCGACTCAGCTTGCCTTTACGTTTCCCTTTTATATTCAGTACCGAAACCGAGCTCACTTGAACTTTGAATAACTCCTCCACCGCAGACTTTATTTGCGGCTTATCGGCGCCTTTCGCGACTCGGAACGTAAACTGACGCTTTTGATCAGCAATCGTGCTCGCTTTTTCAGAAATATGCGCACCTTCAATCACGGCAAACAAATGTGGTTTAACCATGAGCGAACACCTCCTCTAACTGCTTAAGCGCCTCTACCGTTACGATGACTTTAGAGAAACTGATCAAAGCCAAAGGATCAATACTTGCTGGTTCCCGAACGTCAACTTTTGGCAAATTTCGCACAGCAAGAAACAAGTCTTCCTGCAGATCATGCGTAATCAACAATGCCTCATCGACACCCAAACCATTAAGAACTCTGACCACTTCTTTGGTCTTATGTCCAGAGATCTCAATTGACTCCACCACAATTACTCTATTCTGACGGACTAACTCAGACAGAATACATCGCATCGCGCCGCGATACATTTTTCGATTTACTTTTTGCTCAAAACTACGTGGCTCCGCAGCAAACGTTTTGCCACCACTTCGCCAAATTGGACTACGGATCGTACCGGCTCTTGCACGCCCAGTACCTTTTTGCCGCCAAGGTTTCTTCCCGCCACCACGAACTTCACTTCGTGTTTTCTGCGCTTTACTACCCTGTCTTCCTGCTGCCAAATAGGCCACAACGACCTGATGGACAAGCGGCTCATTAAATTCTCTACCGAACGCTTCTTCCGATACTTGCACGGAACCACCTGTTGCCATTTCTAAATTCATGCTTTCGCTCCTT
>JARRRL010000095.1:0-1745 GCA_037380725.1 Gammaproteobacteria bacterium
GGATCTCCACCACCACCAGTTGACCATCTGTGGCGCCATAGGCCTGATCGGTCGGTACTAGAATGTCCTGGTTAATTCGCTTGTTGTCGGCAACAACAAAACCGACACCCTTATCAAAGTAGTAGCGCCCGGCCACATGCACATTGGCATGCTCCAGCACCTCGACAATGGCACCCTCGCGGCGACCGCGGCGGTCTACCCCGGAGACCCTCGCCAATACCCGATCGCCGTGCAGACATGCGTGCATCTCACGGGCAGAGAGGAACAGGTCATCGCCCCCCTCATCAGGGACCATAAACCCGAAACCATCCGGATGGCCGATGACGCGACCACGGATAAGCTGCATCTTGCTCACCAGACCATAGCCACCACGGCGATTGAACATTATCTGGCCGTCACGCTCCATGGCGCGCAGGCGACGACGTAGCGCCTCCAGTTGCTCCTCATCTTCGAGGTGGAGCAGTTCGGCAATTTCCGTGCGATTGAGGGGTTGGCCGGAATCCTCCAGCAGCTGCATGATGAATTCACGGCTGGGAATGGGGTTATCGTATTTCTGCGCTTCGCGCTTCTGGAAGGGGTCCTTCCGGGATGATCGTGACATGTATTTCCTATCCTGCTGCCCGAGGGGCGTTTTCATAATCGGCTATTCTAGCGCACTTGGGCGACAGATGCCCTGGTCGTTGACAAGAATCGGCTCTCGCTGCTAAAGTTCGCGTCCTCTCGCGCCGAAAGGCGTTGAGAACCACGCCGAGGTGGTGAAATTGGTAGACACGCTAGCTTCAGGTGCTAGTGGCCTAACGGTCGTGGAGGTTCAAGTCCTCTCCTCGGCACCATTCTTAATGTCGATAAAAACTGAAATTTAAAGAAATCAAGGCATTAAGCTGTGATGATCTGGGTTAAAAGCCGCGATTACAACACAGCGGTTTACCAGGTTTCAAAATGCTATTCTGGCATCCTAATTCTTCCTACACCAATTCTCCAGGCGCCCAGGCGCAGAGCCTCTACCCGCTCGAACTCTTTCAGGTTATTCGCGTTACCTTCAGGTTATTCGCATCACCAGCGTTAACCCCTCACTCCTTGCATGCCCGGCAATATGCAAATCATTAACACCGATTGGTGTACCTTTGCGCTCCAACACTGCCCGGATATCGCCACAGTGAGCGGCGGCTTTATTGCCATAGCCCAGCACGAATAAGCGGGAAATAAAGTCTTCCACTTCACGTCATCAGGGAAGCGGGTATCAGCCGGCAATCTGACCGCTTTAGCACGTTCTAACCACGTAAGTCTAAACTGTGGGCTTGAATTTCTTGCATGCGTTGTTTGATTTTTGCACTGCGTGGAAAATTTTCTTTCGTTAGATCGAGGGCATAGCGCAACTGTTGTAAGGCTTGTTCGTTGCGATTATAGAGAAAGAAAACCTCAGCACGCGCTTCGTGCACGCCGACGATGTTGCCCGTTGCGCCGTACGCCTCGGACAGCAAACGCCAGAGTTGGGGATCGTTGGGATGATCGCGCAACAAGGTTCTGAGCCGGGGAGCGGCCTTGTCTGGCGATTGTGTTCGCAGCAGCGTTTGCGCATAGTAGATGCCAAGCGCATAGCTTTCTGGGATGACCGTTAATTCGGCCTCCAATACATCGCGGGCTTTTTCATAACGGCTTTGCGCCATATAGATTTCAGCTTCAGCGACGATGTAGGCGATGCGGTTGGGGTCGTTTTTGCGCAGTGGTTCTAGGGCTTTGAGCGC
>JARRRL010000095.1:1769-10855 GCA_037380725.1 Gammaproteobacteria bacterium
GGGCCGCGGCGCGTTCGATGGGGGTGCTGGCGTTTTTGGCCTGTAAGCGAAAGGTCTTGATGTTTTTCAGTTTATCTGGTGAATAAGAGGCTTCCACGCGGGCTTTCATTAGGGAAAAGTCGAGTGAAGCTTCCGGCGTGGTGAGCGGCAACTGGATGATGCGATTGTACGAGTCCGAAATACGCGATTCCGTGACAGGGTGTGTCAGCAGAAATTCAGGCGGCGCCTTAGAATAATTTTCGGTGGCTTTGTGCATGCGTTCAAAGAAGCGAGGCATTGCACTGGGGTCTTTCCCGGCTTTGGCTAATGTAGTCATGCCAAAACGATCAGCTTCGCGCTCAAATTGGCGTGAATAACTCAGTTGAGACTGCAAGGATGCTGCTTGAGTGGTCAGCAGAGCCGCCAAACCCGTGTCCGAATTGCTGCTGGAAGCAATGAGGGCAACGCTGGCGATTAAAGCAGCGACGGTTTTCCATTTGTCTCGCCGTGATCGTTCCAAGTTGCGGGCAAAATGCCGCTGCGAAAGGTGAGCAATTTCGTGTGCAATGACGGCGGCCATCTCATCTTCCGACTCCGCGTTCAACAGCAAGCCCGCATTAATGCCCATGACGCCGCCCGGCACCGCAAAAGCGTTAATTGAACTGTCGTTGATGATGACAACTTCTAATTTGCGTTGATTGAGTTCGCTGAATGAGGCCAAGTGATACGTCAAATGCGTGACGTAATCGTTCAGTAAGGGGTCGGATATGATGGGGGCTTGTCCGCGCAATACGCGCAGCCAGGCGCGACCGGCGATGTACTCTTGGTCCGGGCTGATGACGCCCGAAGAGCTGTCACCGAGATTGGGCAGATCTTGCAGCGCAGCACCTACGGTGTTGGTGCCGAAGCTATAGCAGAAAAGAACCACTAACAAGCACAATAACATCAGTAAGCGTTGCCGATAGACGGACACAACGATGGGTTTGTCCTCGTTGGATGAGGCAATCTTTTGGTGTATCGTTGGTGACCTTAACCACATACGCGTTAATCCAACACTATAGAGTAATGATTATTGGTAATGCTAACGATCGTTTTGAAATAAGATGCCGCAGACCGTGTACGGGTGTGGCACACTACACAAAGTTCTATACCGCATGACGAAGTACTTTACCGCATGCTTAGCGTTACGTTCTTTAATTCCATTTTGTGGGCCGATCCCATTTTGTGAGTCAACCACTTTCAGGATGTACCGATTAAGGCCATTCCGCCAGGAACAATCGTATTCAAACCGATCGTGCTGTGGTTGGGCCATTGCGGATGGAGCGGTTTTACGTGCCTTAAGCCCGCTGTACACGTTTGCGTATCGCATAGTGCCTTGACTCGTGATATAGCTCCTTGACTCGTGATGTTGATCAGCGTTCAGTCAATGATCGGGCCAACGAGGGATTTTACCCGCTCATCTCGTTGTTAGAAATGAGGTGTTGGCGGTTTCCTTATGTGAATAGTGGTCTATTTTGTGAGTACTGATCTGTTGAGACTCAGCGGCGTTGCTGTGAAGGTCTGTCTTGTAAAATCATACATATAATAGGGATACGGTGCACGACCTTGTTTGAGTTGTCCGCGCAATTCAAGAGAATGCCTTTTCAAGGTGCAACTCAGGACGACAAAACTCAAGGCGACAATGACAATTGGAGGTATGGCAAGTAGAGGTATGGTCAAGGCAGGCTAAGCCAAGAAGCCACGGTTAATGATTGATGTTAGTAAGCTAGCCCATACTTACATTTTAAAATACGTTTTAAATTTTATGTTGAGTCCAAGTTATGTTTGATGTAATTCGACAGTGGTATCAGAAATATTTTGCCAGCGAAGAAATTGTGGTGCTGTTACTGCTGTTGCTGGGTGCGGGATTGATTATTTCCTTTTTGGGTCAAGTGCTTGCGCCATTTTTTACGGCCATCGTGATTGCGTATTTGCTCCAAGGCCTGGTGGCGGAGCTGCTCCGCCATGGGGTGCCGCGATTGGTGGCGGTGATGCTGGTTTACGTGTTGTTTCTCAGTTTGTTGATCTTCGGGACGTTTAAACTGTTGCCTGAGAGTTGGCAGCAGTTGGTAGCGTTTGTGGATCAACAATTACCGCGACTAATGACAGAAGGGGCTGAACTGCTGAAACGTTTGCCCGATGAGTGGCCAGGCGTCATCTCGCAAGCGCGCATTGATGAGGTGATTGCTGGGATCAAAGTCTCCACCAACGCCATGACCAATGAAGTGCTCTCGTTTTCGTTTTCGGTTCTTCCTACCTTATTGGCAATTTTGATTTTTTTGGTGTTAGTCCCCGTATTGGTCTTTTTCTTTTTGAAAGACAAAGATCAATTATTAAGCTATTTATTGAGCTTTCTGCCCGATGATCGCACCGTGCTGAGTCAAATATGGCGAGAAATGGATCGGCAAGTTTCGAATTATGTGCGGGGAAAGTTTACTGAGATTGTGATTGTTGGCGTTGTGACCTATGTGGCTTTGTTGTGTCTGGGACTGAATTACGCCTTGCTGTTGGGGGTACTGGTGGGCTTGTCTGTGGTGATACCGTATTTGGGCGCCGCGTTGGTGACCGTGCCAGTGGCTTTAGTGGGCTATTTTCAGTTCGGTTTTGGGTCTGAATGGGTGACCCTCTTAGTGGTTTACGGCATTATTCAGGCTTTAGATGGGAACATCTTAGTTCCTTTGTTGTTTTCGGAGGCGGTGAACTTGCACCCCGTCTCCATCATTGTGGCGGTGCTGATTTTTGGTGGTGTGTGGGGGGTCTGGGGAGTGTTTTTTGCGATCCCGCTGGCAACCATGATTAAGTCTGTGGTTTCGGCGTGGTCTTATCATGTGGAAAGCCCCCCCGAACATCGCGCGCCACCTGACGATGCGAGTGATGAATCACCGCTCTGATGGCGCGACGGATGCCTGAGGCGTTTGCCTTCATTGTGTTGTCTATACAACGTTATCTATGCAATGTTGTTTATACAACGTTGTCTACGCAATGTTGTTTACACAATGTTGTCTACGCAAAGTAAGTGCGCTGGGTCGGTTTATGAGTTGTGGGGGCTGTCCAGTGTCTGGACCGCTTCTAGAACAATTTGTGCGTGGTTCTGAACCGTCACTTTGCGCCACTGGCGTTGCAGGACGCCG
Source organism: Gammaproteobacteria bacterium (assembly GCA_037380725.1). Taxonomy (GTDB): domain Bacteria; phylum Pseudomonadota; class Gammaproteobacteria; order Pseudomonadales; family JANQJO01; genus JARRRL01. The sequence continues at coordinate 4,919 of JARRRL010000095.1, forward strand.
TGTTCATCAATGAGGAAGGTGCTGCGTTCAATGCCCATGACGTGCTTGCCGTACATGTTCTTCGGTTTGATCACGTCAAATAGGCGGCACAAGGCTTCATCCGTATCGGCGATTAACTCAAAGGGCAATTCTTGCGTGGCTTTGAATTTCTCGTGCGAACTCAGGGTGTCGCGCGAAACGCCAAAAATGCAGGTGCGTTCTGCTTTGAAGTCGGGGTACAAATCCCGAAAGTCTTGGCTTTCCTGAGTACACCCTGGCGTGGCGTCTTTGGGGTAAAAATACAAAACGACTTTGTAGCCCTGGCATGCTGATAGCACGATGTCTTTGTTGGACGTGGCGGCTGCGGTAAAATCGGGAACCTTGTCCCCAATGTCAGGTGTCTCAGAGATAAGGTGTGGCGTGGTGTTGGTTTCGCTCTGTACTGTCATAAGCGCTCATTCCCTGTCAGGTTGGAGATGCTTCGTTTCGTGCGCCGTTGTGTCTCACGGACCTTCAAAACCAATGCGCGATGCTGCGCTGATTAAACGGCTTGGGCTGTGATACTATCAGACTCGGACTGCGTACGACGAATCGCGTGGGACATTTTATTTGGTTTCAGACGTAATATCTGGTTTGAGACGTAGGACGGAAAAATCAGGCGTCATGTCTAGCGCATCTTTTGCGTTTGTCGATCGTCTGTCTAGCGTTTGTCATAAGCAAATGAGCGACAAATGGGCGACGGATGAGCGATAATGGTAGATCGTCAGCTCAACGGTAAACAGTAACTGGGTTTACGTTCCCGGTTTAAGGCACTGAATATGATTAAAGGTAGTATCGTAGCCCTTGTTACCCCTATGCACGCTTCGGGCGAGATTGATTGGGTTGCACTTGAGGCATTAGTGGAATGGCATATTGAGTTAGGTACGGCGGCGCTGGTGGTTGTTGGCACGACGGGTGAATCCGCGACATTAGGGTTTGATGAGCACAAGCGGGTGGTCAGTCAATGCGTGGCCTGGGCGCGAGGCCGGATTGTTATTATTGCCGGCACGGGTGCCAATTGTACCCGAGAAGCCTTGGAATTGACCGAAAGTGCGTTAGCGTCTAAAGCGGACGCGTGTTTGTTGGTGACGCCATATTACAACAAGCCCACACAGGAAGGTTTGTATCAGCATTACGCGACGATTGCGAAGCATGTGCCCATTCCGCAAATTTTGTACAATGTGCCGGGTCGTACGTGTTGTGATCTCAGCGTCGAAACAACCCTCCGTTTGGCTAAAATCGCGAACATCATTGGCCTCAAAGACGCCACCGGTGATCTGGAACGCGTCAGACCAATTGTTGAGCAGGCGGGCGATGATTTCAGGTTGTATTCAGGCGAAGACGCGACGGCTGCTGAACTGATCTTACGCGGTGGTCATGGCAGCATCTCTGTGACGGCAAATGTGGTGCCCGATCAGAGTGTGGCGATGTGCCAGAAAGCGTTGGCGGGTGATGAAGCGGGTGCGCGCGCTTTGAATGATCATTTGATGCCCTTGCACCGAGCGCTTTTTGTGGAGTCGAATCCGATACCCGTGAAGTGGGCGCTGTATGAGATGGGGCGTATATCCGATGGTATTCGCTTGCCCTTAACCCCGCTTTCTGAAGCCGCTCGACCGGGATTGCGTGAGGTGCTGGAGGAGGTCGGTTGTGCCCTACCACAGGTTGCTCACGTTTAAAGGTTGCTTATGTTTAAAGTGCAACGGGTGTTTCGAGAGCAAAGTGCAAAGGGAAGGGGTAAGGCAGCGGTATGATGCGAAGACGTTTTGAGCCAGTCAAGAATACCATGAGGCGTGCAGGACAGCGTTGGCTCAGTGGCACCGTGTTGGTTGGGGTGATGGCGACCTTAATGGGTTGTGGCAGTCTTTTTGGCGAGCGCGGTTATTTTCGTGATCGATCGATGGATTACCAAGCCGCTGAGCGTGCGCCAAGGTATGATTTGGGCGTTGATGCGCCGGAAGCGGCGCATCAACGTGTGAAGCCGGTGTTGCCCGTACCGTCTGTTGTTGCACAGAGTGACAAACAGTTTATGCCGCATAAATTTGATGATGTGCCGCGACCACAGGTGGTGGAATTGGTGGCGGGAGAGGGGCGCGTCCAATTGCTGCGTGATGTGGATTTGCGGTGGTTATGGGTCGAGGCGGACGCGGCATCAACATATGTGTGGATCAGCCAGTATTTCAATGACGCGGGGTTTATCATTTTGTCTGGATCGCGTGTCGGGCAATTTTTAAAAACCAGTTGGCAAGAAGAAAGAACGGGGTCGCAAGGAGAAGCGGGATTTTGGTCTCGTTCCGTCGCGTCTATTAAGCACTTAGGTCGTAATGAAAAAGCATTTGAGCGTTATCGCGTGCAGTTTTCACCAACCAGCCCGGATGGCTTATCGGGTACTCGGGTGTTTGTGGAGCGGCAAGTGGTGCAGGCGGAGTCCCTGGAGGCGGTTCGGACTTTGAATTGGTCTGAAAATCAGTCTGTTGAAGCGGCGCAAGCGCGTGAGGCGACAACGGATACGGATAGCGCGACGGAGCAAGATCATACGCCTGAGCGAGCGTGGTGGCAGCCCGTGGTGCATTTTTTGGATGAACAGATAAGTGCTTCGCTTGAGGCGTCTTCTCCAGCGGATAACCAGGAGTTGTCCGCCCAGATGCGTCAAGATGGTAACGGGTGGCCGGTGCTGACCATCGACCAGCCTTTTGCGCGCAGTTGGGATGCGGTGGGTGTGGCCTTGGAGCGCATTAAGCGTACTGAGGAAGCCGTATTGAGTATTGATGATTTGGACCGCTCCTTGGCCGTTTATTACGTTAAATGGCAAGCACAAAATGATCGCAAGCCCGTGCTTTACCAGTTGCACATGGCCAAGGGTGAAGTGGGCGTGTTGATTTCGGTTCAGTTGGATGACAATACCGTTGCGCCTAAAGAAAAAAGCGAACAATTGTTGTCACTGATTGAGCGACAATTGAGTGAGATTGGTGGTTAGTTAGCATCGAGTATTCATCTGCGTTGAAGGCCCCATGAGCATCGGTACACAATCCGAAATCTGATGGTGAAGGCGGCGCCGGACAGGGGGGAGAGGGGTAGAGAAAATGACAGAACAGTCGTGGTCGCAGGGGGAATTGTTGTACGCCGGTAAGGCAAAATCCATTTACGCGACTGATGACCCGTCGCGCGTCATGATGTTATTTCGTGACGACACGTCTGCGTTCAATGGCGAGAAGAAAGAAGCCTTGAATCGAAAAGGTCGTGTGAATAATCAGTTTAACGCGTTTATGATGCAAAAATTGGCTGATGCTGGCATCGAAACGCATTTTGAGCGTGTGGTGAGTCCGCAAGCGTCTTTGGTTAAGGCCATGAAGATGGTGCCACTGGAATGCGTTGTGCGTAACGTAACAGCCGGTGGTATCTGTAAGCGGCTGGGGGTGCCTGCAGGCGAAACCTTGGATCAACCCATTTACGAATTGTTTCTTAAAAATGATGAGTTGGGCGATCCCATGGTCAATGACAGCCATGCCATCACGTTTGGGTGGGCCACAGCCGAGCAGTTGGCGGACATGAAAAGATTGAGTTTTGCTGTGAACGATGTGTTTAAAGCGTTGTTTGCGCAGGCGGGTTTATTGCTGGTGGATTATAAACTCGAATTTGGTGTGTACGAGGGGCGTTTGGTGTTGGGCGATGAGTTTTCCCCGGACGGTTGCCGAATTTGGGACGCACAGACCCGCGAGAAACTGGATAAAGACCGGTTTCGTATGGACTTGGGAGATGTGATTGAAAGCTACGAATTGGTTGGGCATCGATTGGGGATTCGGTTTGAATAAAGCGCGTTAAGTATTCGGCTCCTCATAAAGTGGACCACTCGATCAGTTAATCGTTTTTGTTTTATCTCATTGCAGTAAAGGAGAAATCATGATTCATGATATGACATACGATGGTCAAAATATTAGCTGGCCTGGAAGAGGAACGTTTAAAGCGACATCAGGTTTGCCCGGTTCTCAACTACCTAAAGATTCTTGTGTCCCTGATATCGGACCCATTCCGGAGGGTTTTTATAAGGTCTTTATTTCAGACCATGGCACAGCACAGGATGATGGTACAGGTTTTTGCGCCCTAAAGCCGTCTTGGGGGATTCAGGAAATACCCAGCGGGGCTGCCGCAGGAGTTTGCGAACCGTTTTGGGCAAATTGGGGTAGAAATCGGGCTAGAATGGAACCTGCTGACGTCGCTACAAAAAACCGATGTTCGCCGGTAACGAGAGGCGGATTTTATTTGCATGACTCTACTAAAGGTTACAGTCACGGATGTATCGAAGTAGAAACGAGACTATTTCCACTCCTGCGGAATTGCCATAAAACCACGAAAAAAAGCACGGTAATTATTAAAGTCTCGTATGTTGAGGGGGAATCAACCAATGGCGGCACAAAAATTTAGATTTATAGTCGTTTTTCTTCTTTCTTCGTGTGCGATGGCGAGCAACGTGGATAATATAAACTTAGAAAATATAGAGATCGACAATCAGCTTTCTGAATGTGCTTCCTTTGGTAACACAGCGATTTCCACAGATGGCGCAGTCCCTATTTTTTCTTTCGATCTAGAAGTACATAAGCCTATCGCTGAGTGTGGCTGTAAATCAGCCCTAGGGTCGTATGCTGTGTATACTTCTTCCGAAGGATATAAGTCGTACATAATAGGTGGAAAAGTTGGCTTTTTGGCTTCAGAGAAAAAATACCTCCCATTATCTGCAGAGCAAAATTTAATCAAAAAAAGAAAGTTAATAGTAAAGTTCTCTTGTGCGCAGACTGATTGATGGGGTTGCTAACCGAAAAGTTAATCGTCTTTTCTCGTTCCCACGCAGGAGCATGGGAACGAGGTGCGACCGGCATGGTAACGATCTAGCTGGTGAAAATCTATCCATTACCCTGGGAGGAGGGAAAATGTAGCTGAGCGAGAGTTTGTGCAACCCGAGATGCTCTTTGACTCTGGTTATACTCATCCCAGTTGCAGACGTGATGCTTTGACTTCTTATCCACCTTAAAACTCCCTTGTCTCGTTAGGTCTGGTAACCAACAAGATAAGGATCAAGATAAGGATGTTTTTATGGAATTTCAAGTGGTTACGGCATTATTCTGCAACTTCTCTCCATGCAGCAAGGCCAATAAAAGTTATACCTCAATAAGGAAGCTGCATGAATGAGACGATCATACTAAGACCTGCCACCACAGAAGATGCGGACATCTTGTTGGAATGGCGCAATGATCCAGAAACAAGAAAAGCCAGCCACAATACGGCTGAAGTCCAGAGGAATGATCACGTTTCTTGGCTATCGAGAACACTTGGCAATCCTGAGCGTAGGCTATGCGTCGCTGAAGAAGATGGTGACCCGGTCGGCACTGTTCGAGCTGATTTTGCAGATGGTGTATGGGAACTGTCATGGACGGTTTCCCCGAGAGCAAGAGGGCGGGGGGTGGCGAAACGGATGGTTGCTTTACTGGCAAACGAAATCTCAGAACCAATAAGAGCAGAAGTGAAAGCCGGCAATACCTCGTCAGCCCGAATTGCCGAGCATGCGGGCATGGTATTCGAACGAGAAACTGACGGTATTCTTCATTACAAGCGAGCAGCTTTGGGATGAACATCATTCCTTACCGCCTGATAAACAGAATCTTTGCCACCGCTCACCGGTATTATGGAATCCCAGCTCATACTATCAGAACGATAACGATCAAGTAGTTCTTTGAATTCTAGCTGTCGACTCTTCCAGTCGATATCCTTCTTTTTAGCCACAGAACGACAAGCACCACAGATGCCTTCTTTGTTTTACCAGACAACCCTGAGTTATTCTGCTCTCAACTCAGTTATTCTGTGCTTATCCCTCAGTTATTCTGGTCTCAACTCAGGTATTTCATTTTTAGATGAGGTATTTCGTTTTGC
>JARRRL010000096.1:0-22816 GCA_037380725.1 Gammaproteobacteria bacterium
AAAAAACCGCCGAACATGGCCGCTGCGGCTGTCAAAGCAATCGGTCTCGCTCTAACCGCTGAGGCAGAAATTGTGGCCACTTGCAGTGATTTCCCGGACGCGACCTCCTGCCGAATAAAGTCCACCAACAAAATAGAATTACGCACAATAATACCAGCCAACGCAATCATGCCAATCAGGGATGGTGCCGTAAAGGGCTGACCAAACAACAGGTGACCGGGCAAAATACCGATCACAGTCAATGGAATGGGCGCCATGATAATCAGCGGCAATCCATATGATCGAAATTGTGCGACCACTAGCAAATAAATTAAAATTAAGCCCACCGCATAGGCCACCCCCATATCTCGAAAGGTTTCAAAGGTTATCTGCCATTCACCATCCCACTTTACACTCCACGCGTATGGATTACTCGGCGTTTGCGTATAAAATTGTTGTATCTCTGGCTCCACATCAGCCAAAGTCGACGCAATAGACGCCAGACCATAAAGCGGGCTGTCGGTTTCACCCGCCACATCACCCATCACATAGACCACAGGCAACAAGTCCTTGTGATAAATGGTTTGGTCGCGCGTCACCGTCTCAGAATAGGTCAGCTCAGACAAGGGCACCAAAACACCGTTCTGAGCACGCACGCGCAGCAGACCGAGCACATCCAAATCGTTCTGCTGCTCTTGAGGTAATTCAACCCGAATGGGTACCGCAACTCGCGCCTGCTCATCGTGAAAATACCCCACGTCAGCACCCGATAGCGCTGTGCGAATTGTCTGCACAATGTCTTGCTGAGCAACCTGTAGATGCGCCGCGCGCGAGCGATTAATATGAATCTCTTGTTTTGCTTGTTGCGCCTCAAGGGTATCGTCAATATCCACCACATCGTCTACCGCCGCAAAACGGGTGCGGATTCGCGTGGCAAGCGTCTGCTGGCCGGCGTAATCCAAACCGTAAATTTCAGCGACCAACGGCGCGAGCACGGGTGGCCCCGGAGGCGCTTCAACGATTTTAATATTGGCGTTGTCTCGTTCTGCGATTTTACGCAAAGACGCTCGCACCGCCCGCGCAATGTCGTGCGACTGACGATCGCGGTGTTTTTTATCAACCAAATTAACCTGTATATCGCCTTCGTTAGCCTGCTCTCGCAAATAATATTGGCGCACCAAACCATTAAAATTGATGGGAGCAGAAGCGCCCGCATACAGCTGATACGTGGTCACCTCTGGAACGCGTTCGATTTCAGCGGCCACGGCTTGTAAGGTTCGCTGCGTATCTTCAAGTGAAGTTCCCTCTGGCATATCCACCATAACTTGAAATTCACTTTTATTATCAAATGGCAGCATCTTCATAACCACAGCACGCGTCACAACTGTCGCCATCGATAATAGGATCAAGCCACATAAAGTGGCCAATAAAAACCACCGCGCGCGTAAACCCGTTCGCCCTCGTAAAAATGGAGTCATCACACATGAAAAAAACCGTTGAAACGGGTCGGCCTGAGACGTTTTCAAGGGCGCAGCATGGCCATCTCCTACGCGCAAAAACAAACGCCGATACAACCACGGTGTAAACACAAAAGCCACCACCAGCGACAACAACATCCCCATACTGGCATTAATGGGAATTGGACGCATATACGGCCCCATCAAGCCTGTGACAAAAGCCATGGGCAACAACGCGGCAATCACCGTGAACGTGGCTAAAATCGTCGGCCCACCCACTTCATCAACCGCCATCGGTATGATTTCGGTCAACGTAAGTTCCCCTTTTTGCCGATGCCGATGAATGTTCTCCACGACAACAATCGCATCATCCACCAAAATACCAATCGAAAAAATCAACGCAAACAACGAAACCCGATTTAACGTAAACCCCCAAGCCCAGGATGCAAACAAGGTCATTGCCAAAGTCACCACAACCGCCGCGCCCACGACCACCGCTTCTCGCTTACCCAATGACAACACCACCAGCACCACCACCGACAGGGTGGCAAACAGCAGTTTTTTGATCAGCGTCTGCGCTTTATCCTCGGCGGTAAGGCCATAATTACGCGTTACCGTTATGTGAATGTCATCCGGAATGTATATGCCTCGCATCGCCTCAAAACGCGACATCACCGCATTCGCGACATCGACCGCGTTTTCTCCAGGCTTTTTTGATACGGCAATCGTCAGCGCCGGCTGAGATCCCACATTACGCAAACCCACCGTTGCCGCCGCAGGACCCATGCCAAATCTGACATAAGATTCGGGTTGATCGGCTTGCTCCGTCACCGTCGCCACATCACGCAAAAAAACGGGAGCCCCTGCTTTCAAGCCCACAACCAAATCAGCAATATCATCAATGCGACGTAAAAAACGCCCTGCCTGCACCTGCACTTGACGATCATGCGCAATCACAGCACCCGCATCAGATGACGTATTAGCACCGCTCAATATGGATTGCACCACACTGAGTGACAGCTGAAACGCCGCCAAGCGGTGCGGATCAAGCAACACATGCACCACGCGCGTCGGTGCGCCAATAATGTCAATATCACGCGTCCCTGGCACACGTTGCAATTCATTCTGTATGGTGTGAGCGATGCGCAGCAGATCCGCAGGGCTGATCGCCGGGTTTTCACTCCACAGCGTTCCCGCCACTACCGGAACATCGTCAATTCCTTTTGGTTTAATCAATGGCTGTCCAACACCACTTGCTGCCGGCCACCAATCTTGATTCGAATAAAACGCGTTGTAGAGCCGCACGATGGCGTCCGTACGATCCTCCCCCACCTTAAAGCGCACCGTCAATGCCGCCATACCCGGTGAAGAAGCCGAATACACATGCTTAACGCCTTCTATTTCCGACACGATGCGCTCAGCCGGGCTCGTCACCACTGACTCAACCTCTTTGGCTGACGCGCCAGGAAAGGGAATAAACACATTCGCGAAAGTCACCTGTATTTGCGGTTCTTCTTCGCGCGGTGTGATCGCAATCGCCAGCACACCGATTAAAAGGCCCACCAGCGCCAGCAATGGCGTTATTTCCGTACACAGAAAGAAACGCGCCATGCGCCCTGAAACACCCAGCGAGACTGAATCCTGTTTCGCCATCGTAGCGGTCTCTACCGTTGTTGATACTGTTATTGATACTGTTGTTTATACGCCAATGCGGCGGCGAGGGGATCGGTCGCGTATCGCTCTCCAGCCTGAAGTCCTGTCAGTACAGGCACCATGCCGTCCGCATTGGCTTCGCCCACGCGGATATAACGCAGATCAATACGTCCTTCGGCTTCTACGGTGTAAGCACCCGTCAACTCACCACGTCGCACCACAGCTCGCTCCGGAATTTGCAATCGCTGCGCCTCACCACGGACAAAACGAACGCTGACCCACGTTCCAGGAAACACACCGTGATTCCCTTCGGGTAAGATGACCAACACGCGGAAACTGTGTGTCTCAGGATTTGCATTGGGTGGAATACGCAGATCAACTCCGTCTAACGAAAGACCACTCGAAAGGACGATGCGTGCTTTTCGGTGAGTACGTAAAGGAGCGATGTACTGCTGTGGCACATCCACTACCGCTCGCAGCGCTTCAAGCGAAACCCCGCTCATCAAAGGGGCTCCCGGCGCCACCGTCTCACCAATCTGCACATGCCGTGCGGTCACAATACCGGCGTAGGGCGCGAAAACCTCCGTATAAGACAGATCTTCACGTGCTCGATTCACATTCGCTTCCGCTCGTTCCGCACGCGCACGCGCTGCTCGCAACGCCGCGTCAGCCGCATCGTAATCCGACTTTGAAATCAAGGGCTTGTCTTTTTTGGCGAACAGGTTTTCTGCTCGAGAGAACACTTGCTGCGCTTCGCGCAAACGCGCCTCCGCCTCTTCTCGCTCCGCCTGCACAGCACTCAGATGCGCCAGCTGCTCGGTCCGCGTGAAGCGCACAAGCAATGCGCCCTTCTCAACGTGATCACCCACATCATAGGTCAGCTCAACCACGCGCCCATTGGTTTGTGCACTGACGGTAGCTTGATGGATGGCTTCCAAGGTCGCATCAAAACGCAACTCTTCTGTGAAAGTTGATTCTGCCGCAACAGCGGTTTCAATATCCTGAACTTGCTGCACGATTTGCGCTGGTGCCAGATCAAGCCGCGCTGTCGAAGCAGCGCCATTCCCACTTAGTCCACCACAAGCCGTCAACAGAATAAGCAGGGCCACACTCCAACCCACACGATTGATGGCCCGCACAATATACCCCCTTATCGTTACTCACTCGAAGCAAACACCGAATCACCCTAAACTGCTTAACGCCTTACTCGTCTTAGACATGAGATTAGCATTTATGGAATGCTTCGAGTCTGACGCAGGTCAACGTCAGCACTCACCTCATTTACTGCAGAATGACTAGACTTAACTGAATGCTAAAATCTGAGAAAAGGGAAATCACAGTTAATCACTCGATACGCTTATGCTTCAACAGCCAAAGCCGGTTCCACATACGTAATAGGAGAACGAACGGCTCTGCCTTCGAAGGTCACAAACTCCCACGCATCAGGCTGTGCGATCAAAGAGCGCAATAACATATTGTTCAAACCATGGCCGGATTTATAACCACGAAACTCACCGATCAAACTGCTGCCCAATAAATACAGATCGCCAATCGCATCCAATGCTTTGTGACGCACAAACTCATCGCTATATCGTAATCCATCTTCGTTCAAAATTCGAAATTCATCTATGACAATCGCATTATCAACGCTGCCACCCAAGGCCATATTTTTGGAGCGCAGAAACTCAATATCACGCATAAAACCGAAAGTCCTCGCGCGACTGACTTCCTTGACAAAAGAGGTACTGGAAAAATCAAAAGCCACCTCCTGAAGCCCCATGCGGAACACAGGGTGATCAAAATCAATACTGCAAGAGACCTTATAACCATCAAATGGTAAAAAAGTGGCTACTTTGTCGCCTTCTCGAACCGATACTTTACGCTTGATGCGCGTAAAACGCTTCAACACCGCCTGTTCTTGTATCCCCGCTGATTGCAACAAAAATACAAAAGGGCCAGCACTGCCATCCATGATGGGTACTTCAGCTGCCGTCAAATCCACAAAAGCATTGTCAATCCCCATCCCCGCCATCGCCGCCATCAAATGCTCAACGGTCGACACCGAAACCCCATCATACTCAATGGTCGTGGACAATGTAGTGCTCGTGACATACTCCGCACGCGCGGGAATTTGTGCTACGGGACTCAAATCAGTCCGGCAGAACACGATACCCGTGTTGGGCGGAGCCGGGCGCAATGTCATAAACACTTTTTTGCCAGAGTGTAAGCCAATCCCCGTCGCACGTATGATGCTTTTTAGTGTTCGTTGTTTAATCACATTTTAGCCAATATATGTAAATGGATAAGAGACGATCCGAATTCTATCAGAATACCAATGCAACTTCTCTCACTCAGGCCACATTACCCCACAAACGGATCGTTTACCTAGACTGATTGCTTACATAAACTGATTGCTTGCATAAACTGATTGTTTCATCAAAATAATAAAGTCCGTATCGCATCATCGCACAGCGCATCAATCTGAGCGGCGGCGTAAGAACGCTGGGATATCCAGATATTCAGATGCTTCCGACACACTCTCCAGCGCCGCCACATTTTCCGATTCTTCACGACGACGGGAGACGCTCTCCGCCGCAAAATCCGTTCGTCCTCCCTGCTGCCGAAATACGGCCGGGCGATCCATACCTCGAAAATCAACATCCGCATTCGTCTTCGGTGATTCCTCAACCGAATCAGTAAAACGCGACGACAAATCACCCACTTGGCCAAGCCCAGTCGCTACAACTGTGACCCGCAACTCATCTTGCAGTTCCTCATCAATAACTGTACCTACCACTACAGTAGCATTTTCAGAAGCAAAATCTTCAATCGTGTCCCCAACTTCGGAAAATTCTCCCAAAGTGAGACTTTCTCCCGCTGTAATATTAACTAATATGCCACGTGCACCATGCAAATTGACATCATCCAGTAACGGGCTACGAATCGCCGCCTCCGCCGCTTCGCGCGCTCGATGCTCACCACGCCCCAGCCCTGTGCCCATCATGGCCATACCCATCTCAGACATCACCGTTCGCACATCAGCGAAATCGACATTAATCATCCCCGGACGAATAATTAAATCAGCAATCCCCTGCACTGCACCCAGCAAAACATCGTTTGCGGCGCGGAAGGCTTCCAACAAGCCCACATTAGCACCCAAAACTTGTAACAATTTTTCATTTGGAATCGTGATTAGGGAATCAACATACTGAGACAACTCCGCAATGCCTTCTTCCGCTACTTTACGTCGCTTGCGCCCTTCAAATGGAAACGGTTTGGTCACAACTGCGACCGTCAAGATACCCAGCTCTCGAGCAATTTCGGCTACAACGGGAGCACCCCCTGTACCCGTACCTCCCCCCATACCAGCCGTCACGAACACCATATCCGCCCCGGCTAACACTTCACGAATTCGATCTCTGTCTTCAACCGCTGCTTCGCGCCCGATCGCCGGGTTAGCCCCAGCGCCCAAGCCCTTGGTGACCTGACCACCCAATTGAATAATGGTGGAAGCCGACACATTTTTTAATGCCTGTGCATCCGTATTCGCACAAATAAATTCCACACCACCCACGTGATTGGCCAGCATGTGCTGCACAGCATTGCCGCCGCCGCCGCCCACGCCAATCACTTTAATCTCTGCACTTTGCGGCGCATTATCCACCAATTCAAACATAGCTTTTCTCCTAACCCGATCACCGACTCTGCTTAACATTGACGATCTTGTGTCTTATATTCACACGAAGACTCATACCTTACGCGCATTTTCTTCTCTCAGCCAGCGCCCCATTCACCCACGCACGCATCCACCGAACTATTTTTTTCACTCACTTTTTTCACTCACGAAGTTTCCCCCAGCCAGCATTATTTCCCCACCCAACGTCGAACCCGTTGGAACATCCCTCGAAACCGATCCGGACGACGACGCCCCGGCGCCACAATACGCTGTTGGTTGTATCCATGCATTAATAATCCGATGGCCGTGGCATAAGCCGGGTTACGCGTCACATCCTCCGGCCCGGACAGTCCATGCGGTAAAGCCAAGCGTACCGGTAAATCGAATACCCGTTCAGCCAAAAGTTCAACGTGCTGAATTTGCGCAGCACCGCCCGTCAATACGAGACCTCCCGGCAAACACTCCATGAGTCCAGTTCGCCGCAATTCAGTCGCCACTAATTCAAACAACTCGCGGTAACGCGCTTCAATGACTTCGGCCAATGCCGCTCGCGCAATCCGTCGATTGGGTCGTTCGGCGACCCCCGGCACGTCCACCACCGCATCCGCTGATACCTGATCAATTTGCGCCGATCCGGCTTCCAACTTTAACAACTCAGCACTGGAAATCGGCGTACGCAGCGCCATGGCGATGTCGCTGGTCACTTGATCACCCGCGATGGGAAACGAAACCGTATGCTGAATGGCACCCCCAATAAAGATGGCCATATCGGTGGTGCCGCCACCGATATCCAACAGGCATACGCCCAAATCTTTTTCATCTTCATCCAACACCGCACCGGAAGAAGCAAAGGGACTCAACACCAAATCCGCCACGTTAATACCGCATCGAGAAACACATTTCTGCACATTTTGCGCCGCATTGGCGGCGCAGGTCACTACATGAACCTTGGCTTCAAGCCGCACACCAGACATACCACGCGGGTCGCGAATACCGCCTTGTTCATCAACTAAAAATTCTTGCGGCAAAACGTGCAACACCCGTTGATCAGCAGGAATAGCAATGGCTTGCGCAGCCTCAATCACCTGATGAATGTCAAGCTGGGAAATGTCTTCCTCTCTCACCGCCACAACACCATGCGAATTCATACCCCGGATATGACCACCCGAAATGCTGGTATAAACAGAATGGATTTGACAGCCCGCCATGAGCTCAGCCTGTTCAATAACACGCTCTATAGCAAGATAAGTGGATTCAATATTAACCACAACACCTCGCTTAAGACCTCGAGATGCCGACGCGGCATGACCCAGCAGCTCCAAAGCTCCCCCTTCAGGCAAAGCCTGCGCCACCAGACAGGCAACTTTGGACGTGCCAATATCCAGCGCGACCAGCAGTGCTGATTCTTCAAGCTGCGCCATGTTGCCCCCATTTCGCGCCGCATAACACACGGTAGCTGTACACACCCACCACCCGCGATCAACATGCCCACTCAACACCAATCTTTCAGATAACACTCCGGCTGCCGTCGCCACATCACCACACATCAACCAACACATTGGATCGGTGCACCAAAATGAACGAATTGTTTCACAGAACACATAGCGAGGCCAAGCAAGCAGCTGATCCATTCAGTGGTATACCGAAAAAAAGCAAACAACAGATTCGATTGCAATCAAAAATATGCTTCAAAGCACGAAACAGATCATCAGTTCAGTGCAATCGAACGTTCGCTTTTCTCAGATCAACTCGCATTGATCGTCATGGCAAGATAACGGAACTCGACAGCAGCAGTAAAAAATGTGAGTACTGAAACCAAACGCCATGAGGAACACGTGAGGGACAACCACTCAAGTGTGGTCGCTCTGTCGGACATCGGCCTCTTGAGCGTCGTTCGACAACCATTTGATAGCGACGCCGTGATGATACCGCAAATCTGCGGCTTTGACGTACGCTTTTTGTTCCCCCAATTGCTCGTAGACTTGCCGAAATCGAACCAGCTTGTCTAAGGCCCCCTCATAATTAACCAACACATGAATCGTGCCGCCTAACTCAATTTTCCAGCTACGACTCCCCCGAGTCAGCGCCGTTATTTTTAAATGAGCAGGCGACAATATTTCTGACATCTGCTCATGATAGTCCAGCATTTTTGCGACGTCATCCTCAGGGCCCATCAGAATGGGTAATTGCGCTAAAAAAGTTTCAAGCTCCTCACTCAGCGGCACAATAAACACCTCGCCCTGATCACTCACCAAGCCTTTTTCACCCCATCGAGCCACCGCACGTTTTTCACGCAACGCTATTTCTAAGGTATCCGGCCAACTGCGACGCAAATCCACTTGCTCAATCCACGGAACGGCTAATAAACGTTCACGCACCTCTGACAAATTCAGCTCCAGCAAGCTGGTTCGTAATAAACCATCTAATTCAGGTTGAATCATCTCAGCATTCACATGCTGGAAATCAGAGCGAAACACCACCCGCCGAATCGGATATTGTTGCAACCACACGTGCACAAGCTGTACAGCCAGAACACCCACGACCACCACCGACACCACCCGTATCACCAAACCACAAAAAAGCCGCTTTTTAACAAAGGCCCATACCGCCGCCCAAACTTTAGGACGAGGACGAGCGCGCGCCGCCACACGAGACGCTAACTGAGAAACCGGAACTGGGGAAAAATCACTGGCCATGACATCCAGTGTGGTCATCTTCGAAGCGTCTCCGTTCGAAACACGGTCTGCACTCATCGCCGTCGCCAACACGACTTTTTCTGCGGTGCTGCGCGTTACGGGCTTCGGTCTCACTGACGACGACGACAACACACGCCATGCCGTAACATGGCGCATAGCAAAATCAGGTAAAATACCTGTACGAACAGCGCGCCATGAATGCACACGTCGCAAACGCTTTACGCTTTGCCAGCATCGACGACAAAATGCACCAATCCCCGCTCGTCGCCTAACGCGTTCATCCGATGCGGGGGAATTGATCCAGTATATGTTGCGTGACTTGGCCAATAGTCCCCGCTCCTTGCGTAATTAACACGTCTCCCGCCGCCAGCACTGACTGCAACACCTCCAACACACCGGCATTCCCGGCAATGTGGATGGGTTCAATCCGTCCGCGCGCACGAATGCTGTCACACAATGTTGCTGCGCTCACACCACGTAAAGGCGCTTCACCCGCACTGTAAACGTCTAACAACAGTAACACATCGGTTTGAGAGAGCACATCGACAAAATCATCGTACAAATCGCGTGTCCGCGTATAGCGGTGCGGCTGAAAAAGCATGACAATTCGCTGCTCCGGCCACGCGGCACGCGCCGCTTCCAGCACCACCTGCAATTCGCGCGGATGATGCCCATAATCGTCCACAATGGTGACACAAGATCCATCGGGTAAACGACGCAAACCGTGCACATCAAAACGCCGACCGACACCACTAAACTGCGCCAATCCACGCACAATGGCGTCATCACTCACCCCTTCTTCCGTGGCCACCGCTATGGCGGCCAAGGCATTCAATACGTTGTGCACACCGGCACAGGCTAACTCAAGCGACAATGGGCAATGCGGCTCAGGACGTGAGACGTCAAAACACATAATTAACCCACATTGACGCACATCCGTTGCACGATAATCTGCCTTCTCCGCTAAACCATACGTCACATACGCCCGACTGATGTGTGACAGCAAATGTCGCACTTCCGGATCATCCGCACACAATACCGCTACGCCATAAAAAGGCAGATTATGAATAAACGTTAGAAACGTCGACCGTAAACGAGCAAAATCGCCGTCATACGTCTCCATGTGATCCGCATCGATGTTCGTAACGATCGCAACCTGCGGTTGCAAATGCAAAAAAGACGCGTCACTTTCATCGGCTTCCGCCACCAAAAATCGTCCTGCGCCCAAGCGAGCATTGACCTTGGCACCTTTGAGCAAACCGCCAATGACAAACGTCGGATCAAAACCACCTTCGGCCAGTAACGTGGCCACCAGACTAGTGGTGGTGGTCTTACCATGCGTTCCTGCGACCGCAATACCATGGCGGTAGCGCATTAATTCAGCCAACATTTGCGCACGCGGAACAATCGGTATACGACGCTCACGTGCCCATTGTACTTCGGGGTTATTCACATCGACCGCCGAAGAAATCACCACCACATCAGCGCCTGCCGCCTGTACGGCATTATGTCCTTGATGTATGCGCACCCCCACAGCCATAAGGTGCTGCGTATTTTGATTGTCCGTCTGGTCCGAACCCGAAACCTCATACCCCAAATTGTGCAGCACTTCAGCAATGCCACACATGCCCGACCCCCCGATACCCACAAAATGAATTCGCTTAATACGCCGCATTTCAGGTATAAGGTAACGATACGCTTCAGCCATTCTTTTTTATAATCCCACTCAAAATAACTCTATTCTCATTAGTGTAATGTTTGTTACTGATGCGTCGCCACATCCCGCACACAACAGCGCTCCACAATCGACACGACGCGATCGGTCGCATCTGGGCTGGCAACCGCTCGAGCATGCTCAGCCAGAACACGCAATCGGTCGCGGTTTTGCAGGAGCGGCCCTAATACTTCTGCAAACGATTCCGACGATAAACCCGCCTGCTGCACACACAAAGCCGCTTTCGCGTTCACCAAAAACTGAGCGTTCTGCGTCTGATGATCATCCACGGCATGTGGATACGGCACCAACACCGCCGCCACTCCCACAACACTTAATTCACTCACGGTGAGCGCACCCGCTCGACAAATCACAAGATCCGCCCACGCGTAGGCCACCGCCACGTCCGAGATAAACGCGGCCACACGCACACCTTCAAGCGGCGCTTCATCCTCCACCGGCGACGCCAATTCCGCACTAAAACCCGCAGCATCATACGCCGCGGTCGCGCCATCGCATTTGCCGCGACCGGCTTGGTGCCACACGATAGGACGATCCGCTCTGTCGGCAAAAACGATTCCCAAAGCGCGCGGCAAAATTTCATTTAAAGCTTGCGCCCCCAAGCTTCCCCCCAACACCAAAATACGCAGCGCACCCGATCGATTGCCATACCGCTGCGTCGGCGTCGCCATCTGTGTTAATGCATCACGCAAGGGGTTACCCACCGTTTGGCATGATCGCCATCGGCACAGCTGGTTGGGGTACGCCGTCAGCACATACCGAGCCAAGGGCGCCAACAAGCGATTGGTCAGTCCCGCTACCGCATTCTGCTCGTGCACCACCAAGGGTATCCGCAACAAATAGGCCGCTAAACCACCCGGCCCCGCCACGTAGCCTCCCATTCCAATCACACACAGCGGAGACATCTTGCGCAAACAGCGCACAGCTTGCCACACCGCTCCCACCAGGGTAAACGGTATGCGTACGTATCGGCGCCACCCTTTCCCCCGCAAAGCAACAATCGGCAGGGTGTGTAAGGTGATACCTCGCGACGGCACCAACTGCGCTTCCATACCACGCGGCGTGCCCAACCACTGCACGCAATACCCTTTCGCCACAAGCCGCTCAGCAAGAGCCAAACCGGGAAAAACATGCCCGCCGGTCCCGCCCGCCATAATACAAACCACAGGAGCTTTGACCACCGTTACCCCTCTGCGGTGCCAGCACCGCCTCAATCACCCTCGCCCCGAGCGCTTTGCTCGAGCGCCTTGCCAATACGCCCGAGACCACCCCAATCGCATTCGATTTTCCCGCTGCACACGGTACACCATTCCCATCAAACAAAACAAAACCACCAAACTCGTACCGCCATAACTGATGAACGGCAAGGTCAATCCTTTCGTCGGCAACAAACCGATGTTCACCCCAATACTCACAAACGCTTGTATAGCGATCAGCAAGGCTGTTCCATAACACAAATAAGCGCCAAAACTGTTGTTCAGTCGTTCCGCCGTTCGACCGATGGTGTAGACAGCCGCCAATAAAATCAAATACGCCAACAAGACGGCAACCCCACCCAATATCCCCAGCTCTTCGCACAAAACGGCATAAATAAAATCCGTATGCGCTTCCGGTAAATAAAAATTCTTTTGCACACTCGATCCCAAGCCATTGCCCAACACACCACCTCGTCCAATGGCAATCAGGCTTTGCACCAACTGATATCCGGTTTCAAACGGTTGCTCCCACGGATCCCAAAACGCCATAACTCGCTTCAAACGATAGGGTACCGTCCACACCAGTAAGGCCACGCCTCCGGCACAGAGACTGCCCAAACTCACAAACCACAGCAAGGGTGCCCCTGCCACAAACAGCAAACCCAAGGTCAGGGTCAACACAACAAAAGTCGCACCCAAATCAGGCTGAATCAGCATCAAACCACATGCCATCACAAACAATAGCGCGGCGGGCCACGCCAACACCCATACGCGAGGCCTACCACATCCCACCAACTTTGGCAGTAAACTGGCCCAATAAACAATCAGTGCAAACTTAGTGAGTTCGGATACTTGCAAGCGGATAAATCCCAAATTTAACCACCGCACACTGCCATTCGCTTTGTACCCCACCCCCGGAATCCGCAAAGCCAGCAGCAGCAACACACTGCCCAACAGCAATGGCATGGCCCAACGTTCAACCGTCTCCAGTTGACACCGCGAACTGATCCAAAACGCGAT
The DNA here is from genome assembly GCA_037380725.1 of Gammaproteobacteria bacterium. GTDB lineage: Bacteria > Pseudomonadota > Gammaproteobacteria > Pseudomonadales > JANQJO01 > JARRRL01. The sequence goes on from JARRRL010000096.1 coordinate 13,413, forward strand.
CAAACCCAATAATAAAAACACGCCATGCCGCTTACAGTAATACAAACTGTCGTGTTGCAACGACAAACCAATTTCCGTAGAGGCCGACGTTACCATCACCCAGCCCAATCCAGCCAACAGCAAGGTCACCATCAATAACACACTCTCAGGTGCCATACCGATCGCTTGCCACGGATGCCAGCGTTGCGTATGCGCCAGAGTAGAACGCGCCGACGACACCACATTGCCCAGCGAGTGTGTCACACGTGAGGCGCTTGGCGCTTTATAAGTCATCCTGATTATTCCTTACTGTCACCTTAAGCACTTACAGCAGCCACCAAAGCCATGAACCGATCACCTCGATCTTCAAAATTTCGAAACTGATCGAAACTGGCGCACGCCGGTGAAAATAAAACAGCGCCTGGCGCTTGCGCCACGCCCAATGCCACGTCGAATGCATCATCCAATGTCAGTACAGTGGTAACGGGAACCGAACCGCTCAACACCTCAGCCAACACCGCGCTCGATTCGCCAAACGTCACCACAGCCCGTACCTGCGCCGTGATAGCCGGGATCAAAGCAGAAAAATCCGCGCCTTTTCCTTGGCCACCCAGCAGCAACACCAGTCCGGGTTCACCTTGGCAGCGATGGTGTGGCCCCAATCCAGTAATGGCCGCTATCGTTGCCCCCACATTCGTACCTTTCGAATCGTTGTAACACAACACCCCATTGATCGAGCCCGCCACTTGGCATCGATGCGGTAAGCCACGGAACGTTTTCAACGACGCCATCACCGCTTCACTCGGCACACCAAACGCCTCCACCACAGCCAGCACCGCTAAAGCGTTACAGATATGATGGTCGCCTTTCAGCGCCAAATCCCGAGTCGAGCACAAACGCGTCGCCCCGCGACACAAATACCGCTCCCCGTCCTCGATCTCCAGTCCAAACTGTCCCAAATCGGGCACATCCAAGCCAAACGACTGAACACGCGTCGTTTGGGCCAATAAACCCTGAGTTAAGGGATCAGCACGATTGATCACGGCGTGCTGCGCACCGCGATAAATCCGCTGTTTGGCCAGCGTGTACGCCGCCACACTGTCGTAACGATCCATGTGATCCGGTGACACGTTTAACACCGTTGCCACAACCGGTTTCATCCCCTCCAACGATTCCAATTGAAAGCTGGACAGCTCCAACACGTAAACACCCGGCTCCGGCATCGACAACAAATCCAACACGGGAATACCAATATTGCCACCCGCTTGCGCTTCGACACCGACTGCCGTCAATACGTGCGCCAACCAACTGACAACCGTACTTTTACCGTTTGATCCGGTCACCGCAATAATCGGTCGCAAGGCATATCGCGCGAACCACGACACATCCCCACTCACCGGCACGCCCTGCTGCAAAGCAGCTTGAATAAACGGGTGTGCACGAGGCACACCCGGACTCAACAGCACCTGCGACGCCTCGCACAATTGCCGCACATCCCATTCACCGGTGTGCAGCTGCACTTCCGGATACCGCTCACGCAAGACCCGAACACCCGCCGCGTTAGGATCTCGCTCAAAAACCGATACGGCATAACCCAATTGGCGTAAAAAACGCACCGCCGACAGCCCCGTCTGTCCCAGCCCAACAACAGCCACCAATCCTTCTCGTGCTATCAGCTCCGCCACCGAAAACCCTATCGTAATTTCAACGTAGACAAACCAACCAGCACCAAAATCACCGTCACAATCCAGAACCGCACAATGACTTTTGGCTCGGGCCAACCTTTTAATTCAAAATGATGGTGAATCGGCGCCATACGAAAAATACGTCGTCCGGTCAATTTAAACGACGTCACTTGTAACACAACCGAAACGGTCTCTAACACAAAAATACCACCCATGATGGCCAACACGATTTCTTGTCGCACAATCACGGCCATCACACCCAACACAGCCCCCAAAGCCAAAGCGCCGACATCGCCCATGAAGACTTGTGCGGGATACGTGTTAAACCACAAAAATCCCAATCCAGCGCCCACCACCGCACTGGCCACCACCACCAATTCACCCGCACCCGCAATGTATGGAATTTGCAAGTAACTGGCGAATTTAACATTCCCTGCCAAATAAGCAAAAACACCCAATGCGCCCGCCACCAACACCGTTGGCATAATCGCCAAACCATCGAGCCCATCGGTTAAATTAACGGCATTGCTGCTGCCCACCACCACCAAATACGTCCACAACAAATACCCCGCCCCCAACGGAATCATCACGTCTTTAAAAAATGGCACCAATAACGCGGTTTCCACATTCGACTGGGTCGTGTAATATAGGAAAAAAGACGCCCCGACCCCGCCCACCGACTGCCAGAAATATTTCCACCGCGCGCGCAAACCCCACCAAATACCAGGATCACAAAGAACAGCACCCAAATAAAGCGATTCGTCAAATCTGCCCACAAAGCCATACTGAACACAATACTGGCAAGTATTAACGCGCCGCCCATCGTAGGCGTACCCGCTTTTTGCAGATGCGACTGCGGCCCATCGTCTCGGATCGATTGACCAATTTGTTTGACGGTCAAGTGCCGAATAAAAAAAGGTCCGATTACAAAGGAGATCACCAACGCCGTTAACGCACCTAAAATACCTCGAAAAGTCAGGTACTGAAACACATTAAAGCCAGAATAAAAATCTTCCAACCAAAAACTCAACCCATACAACATAACCCGCTCAGCCCCACCCTGCTTTAATCTCGATTGATACCGATAATCACCGAGCCCGCCTTCACGCCATCTCAACTCGCGCCAACGCACTCACCACTTTTTCCATGCGCGCGCTGCGCGAACCCTTCACCAGAATCGCGCTGGACTGATGCGGCAAAGCCTGCAAATACGCAATCGCCTCATCGTGACTTGAAAACACTCGACAACCAGCAAATCCTTGCGCCATGTCCGACGCAAACTCACCAATTGCCACCAACTCATCGATCAAACGATCGCGCGCATAACGCGCGACCTCCCGATGCAAATCAGCAGCTTGGTCACCCAGCTCAGCCATCGAACCCAACACCAACACCCGCCACCCTTTGCACGTCGCCAATACATCCACCGCCGCACGCACCGAACTGGGATTGGCGTTGTAGGTATCGTCAATCAACACGCACCCTTCTCGCTGCGCCACTACGGGTGATAAACGCCCTCGAACGGGTTTCACGGCAGCCAATCCTGTTCGAATCGCCTCAGCAGATACGTTCAAAGGCTGAAGGGCGCTTACCACAGCCAACACATTGGACCAATTGTGTTCACCCAAGAGTGGAGTTTCGACTTCCATCACTCCTTTCGGCGTACGGATGGATAAAATTGAACCGTAGCCCGGACGATAACGGGCCTTTTCCAACACCACATCGGCGGATTTTGTGTTGTAAAGGGTAAAGGTCAAGCAGCGTCGCCCTCGATTTTGCGCCAACCGATTTTGCGCCAACCACTGCGGGGCGAACGCGTCATCCAAGTTGATCACGGCAGTGCCTTGTGGCGTCAAGGCATCGTAAATTTCACCTTTCGCACGCGCCACCACCTCCACCGAGCCAAAACCAGCCAAATGCGCTTGCCCCACATTGGTGATTACTGCGATATCCGGACGACAAATACCCGCCGTCCACGCAATTTCACCTTCGTGATTGGCACCCAATTCCAGTACCGCTACTGTGTGCTCCGCGTGTAAACGACACACCGTCAATGGCAATCCAATTTGATTATTCAAATTGCCCGCTGTCAGCAACACCCGCTGATCAGCCCCAGACTGATCCGCCTCAAACGCAACGCGCAAGATCGCACCCAGCATTTCTTTCACTGTGGTTTTGCCACAACTGCCAGTCAACGCAATCGTGGTGAGGGTCAGCCGATTCCGCCACAATCGCGCCAACTCCCCCAAGGCAATCCCCGTATCCAGAACACGCAAACACGGTACTCCCGTGGGCAGGGTACATAACGCATCACGTTGCACCACCACGGCACACGCTCCCGCCTCGCACGCAGCGGACAAAAACTGATGACCATCGAATCGTTCACCCACCAGAGCCACAAACAACTGTCCAGGCTTTATGGTGCGCGTGTCCGTGCTCACGCCACGAAACTCTCCACGCGCTTCCACTCCCGTCCACTCGCCCAAACCCGCGTCAGCCAAATCACGCAGCGCCATTTCAATCATGACAGCCCATACCCATCCTGCTCACCATACCCACCCTACCCATCATGCCATTCACCTCGCATCAACCAATCCCAATAGCCGCTGCACCGTATCCCGATCACTGTATGGCAAGCGTTCCTGCCCTATTTCCTGGTAGTTCTCGTGTCCTTTTCCCGCAACAATCACGACATCCGTTGACCCCGCCGCCTGAACGGCGGCGGAAATCGCTGCGCGGCGCTGCGCTTGCACCAAAAACAGCGCAGACCGATCCACCATTCCTGCTTGAATATCACACAAAATTTGTTCAGACGCTTCCGTACGCGGATTATCGTCCGTCAGGATTACGTGGTCCGCCAATCGCTCAGCAACAGCACCCATCACCGGGCGCTTCGTATTATCCCGATCACCACCACAACCAAATACCACCCACACCTTGCCGTGACAATGCGCCCGTACCGCCTGAATAACGTGCTGCAAGGCATCCGGTGTGTGCGCATAATCGACAATCACATCTGGAAATCCTGGCGCCGTAAAACGTTCTAAACGACCTGGTGGAAGCGGCGTATCAGCCAAGGCCTCCGTCGCCGCTCGTACCGTCCAGCCAAAACTCACCAAGGTCGCCAAGGCTGCCAAGGCGTTTTGCACGTTATGCACTCCCCAACACGGTAAATGCCACATCCATTCACCTTCCGCACTGCGCAGCATCACCTCCAGTCCCTCTGGCAGACAGCGCCACGCCGATACGTAAAAATCCACGTGTTCGATGGATACTGGGGGGGCTTCATCTGGTGAGCCCAATAAATACGTCAACGCTTGGCCGGCGTATTCGCCATTCAGGTACACCGACCGAGCCACCTGATCCCCCAGATTAAGGACGCAATACCGCAAGTCTGACCACTGCAATAATTTCTTTTTCTCCATCGCGTAAGCCGACATCGTGCCATGATAATCCAAATGATCATGACTCAACTGTGTCCACACAGCCGTATGAATGGGTATGCCATTCAAGCGTCCTTGAGACAAAGCGTGAGAAGACGCCTCCAACGCGGCGTAACGACCGCGATCGTGATGCAAATCAAACAACCAACGGTGCAAAGTAAATAAATCCGGTGTGGTGTTGCCCGCTTCAACTAATGCGCCCACCGACCCAATCCCTAAGGTGCCGGACCACCCCGCAGGCGCTTGCCGTCGATGGCAGGCTTCTGCGATCCAGCCTGATGTCGTTGTTTTACCATTCGTTCCCGTTACCGCCGCTACCGTCAACGCGCCCGGACTGTAAGGGTAAATGGTTTTCGCTAAAGCACCCAAGTGTTTCGATAAATCTGCTACGGGCAAAAAATTCGTTCGAGGGTGCGAGATTTTCAGCACTTCCAGCAGCGCTGGCGAATAAAATGTTTCAATGCCTTTCGCTTCATAAACAATAACTGGCGCTGCTTTTTCCAAGGCGCTGGAAAAAAATCGTCGCCCATCGGTGCTCAAACCTGGCACAGCCACAAACCCCGTAACGGCGTCAGCCGATCGACTGTCCAATGTTAAACCCTGAATGGGTGCGCGGTTATCGATTGACACGCCGACACAAGCACCAATTTCCTTAGCGGTAATCATCGTCGTTTTCTCGTTTGAGTCTCATTGAGACAGGCCGTATACGGTAATTTCAGTTGCCATGTAGCCGTTTCGATTGAGCAGCCGTTGCAATTTAGCCACCCAAGGGCATGAGCGGCGGCATGGTGTCCGGCGGAATACCTTGCAGGCGCAACATATTACTCACGGATTCAGCGAAAACCGGCGCCGCAACAGCACCACCAAAATGTTTACCCGCAGAAGGCTGATCAATCACCACAACCATCACGATTCGAGGGGCCGTAGCCGGGGCATATCCCGCAAACAAAGATAAATATTGATCATCGGCGTAGCCCGTCGGCGTCATCTTGTAGACCGTACCGGTCTTACCCGCTACGTGATAACCAGCAATGGCGGCTTTTACTGCCGTGCCGCCCGGAGCCACCACCGTCTGCAACATACGCGTCACTTCTAAGGCCAAACCCGCTCCCATCACGCGCTCACCCATCGGCTCTTCCTCCCGCAACAGTACGGTCACGGGTTTCAACACACCGCCTGAAGCGATCGCCGCGTAAGCGCGCGCCAACTGGAGCGCCGTAACAGACAGACCATAACCAAAAGACAAGGTCGCACGATCCAGTTTCTTCGGTTGCCTCCAAATCGGCAGTGTTCCGTCCCGCTCACCCGGCAAATTCACACCCGTTGCCTGCCCAAATCCCAAACGATCAAACCACGTAGACAATTGCTGATCGGGCATATCCAAAGCCAAACGCACAACACCCACATTGCTTGACTTCGTTAAGATACCGGTAACATCAAGGAGTCCGTAATTTCGAAAATCACGAATTTGCTTCCCACTTATGGTGATATAGCCCGGCGACGTGTCTAATAGCGTCGTGGGATCATAGCGACCCGTATCCAAAGCCGCTAAAACGGAAAACGGTTTCATTGTCGATCCGGGTTCAAACACATCCGTAATCACGCGATTGCGCAAGGCCTCAGAGGCTAAATGCGCGCGATCGTTCGGATTGACACTCGGACTGCTGACCATAGCTAATACCGCACCCGAACGTACATCCAAAGCCACTAAGGTGCCGGCTTGCGCTTTGTTTACCGTCACCGCGCGTTGCAAGGCCTGCCACGCCTGATATTGAAACCGCAAATCAATGCTCAGTTGCACATCCTGCCCTGGACGCGGCGGTTTCGACAGGCCCAATTGCTCAATCATGCGTTGATGACGATCTTTAATGATGGTGTACGCACCTGGCTCACCACTCAGCATACGATCAAAAGACAGCTCCACCCCTTCTTGGCCATGCTGATCCAGGTCCGTCAGGCCCACGATTTGAGCCACCACTTCCCCAGCAGGATAAAACCGTTTGTATTCGGTTGAGCCCTGCACACCGGGAATGTCTTCGTTCAGAACAATATCCGCGAACTCTGGCGCTACTTGCCGTTTCAGGTATAAAAAATCCCGATTGCTGTTCTCCGTCAATCGCGCTTGCAACGACGACAATGACACCCCCAAACCATCAGCCAAACGACGGAGCGTCGCGTCGTCGCGCGGTACTTGACTCGGATCACACCACAAGCTGATAACAGGTGTGCTAACCGCCAAGGGCACACCATGTCGATCGCGAATAATACCCCGATAAGCTGGCAGTTCAAGTGTGCGCAAGGTGCGCTTTTCACCTTGCTCCTTTAAAAAAGCCCCCATCACCCAATACAGATAAAACGCGCGCACCGCTAAGACACAGGCCATCACGATCACAAGCAAAATCAAAACATGCACACGGTGCGGTTTCCATCGACGTGGATACCACAACGCTTCTTCATGCTTGCCGTTTGCGCGCCGCATCGCATCAATCGGCAAATCATGCTGTGATGCCGTCAACGAAGCCAAAAAAGCAGGCTTACGCCATGCATTACGCCATTTTTTCAGAAAGTCCATCATAGGGTTATTCAGTTTCCGACGCCGTGGCGACAACGCGCTGCCGCACCTCAGCGGTGGACGAGACGGACACAGAAACCGGCGGCACAGACAAAATCGGTGACGCCTGCAACGACGACGCTTGCAACGACGACGCCTGTAAAGGCGGCGCCTGCAAAAAAGTCACCTGACTTAAATCGGGAATCACCATGTGTAATTGCGAACGCGCAGCGGTTTCCACATGATCCAAGGCCCCCCAGGCACTTTGCTCCACCAATAATTGACTCCATGCTCGATTTAAGGCATCTCGTGTATTCATTTGTACATGAAAGGATCGTAACTGTTGTCGATATATGTGTTGCACCAACACAACGGATAATGCCGAGAACACCACGACAATCGTCATGATCACTAAAATACCTTGGTGCCACGGTTTCAGTACGGACCACACGGAAGCCGGTTGCTCTGCCGTACGAAAAATCAGATGCCCCGCATCGACGACCGGCACCTTCCAGGCAAGTCGTTCATCCACTTTTCGTGCCACCGCAGTCATTGCTATCCCCTTAATTCATCAACGTTATGGCGCGCCGCAGCACCACATTTTTTCACCAACCCCTACTGACAACACATGACCGCTGCAGTTGCCGAAATCAGCACGCTCTATAAAAAATATTTTACAACGCGTATTACGATTTATTGGGCTCACGCGTTTTACGCGCCACTCGCAGTACCGCACTTCGAGCGCGTGGGTTTCGCGCCACTTCTTCATCTGTGGCTTTTGTTTTTTTCCCTTGCAAGGCAAACACGGGTGGTGTGCCCACACCCGTCAAAGGCACGCCTTCCGGCAGCGACTCACGACCGAAATCACGAAAAAACCGTTTCACTATTCGATCTTCCAACGAATGAAAACTGATCACCGCTGTGTTCCCACCCACTTGAAGACAGGAAGCCGTTGCCACCAAAGCCTGCTCCAACACCGAGAGCTCCTGGTTAATTTGAATGCGAATCGCTTGAAAAGATCGTGTTGCTGGGTGTTTCGCGTGAGGTCGTTGCGGATAACAGCCCGCCACCAGTTGCGCTAACTGAGCTGTCGTTTTAATCGGCTCACGCTCACGCGCCGCCACCAACACGCGCGCAATACGTCGAGAGCGCTTCTCTTCACCGTAACGCCACAGCACATCCGCCAAAATCCGTTCATCAACAGACGCCAACCATTCGGCAGCCGTTTGACCTCGCGTCGTGTCCATCCGCATGTCCAAAGGCCCATCCCGAAGGAAGCTAAATCCTCTCTCGGCATCGTCCAGTTGCGGTGATGAGACCCCCAAGTCCAACAACACACCGTCTGGACGGACACCAAGTTCGGATACCCATTGGTCAATATAATGAAACGATCCTTGCCGAACGATGCACCGTTTATCCCGTTCCGCTAAAGCGTGGGCCTGCACAATCGCTTGTGGATCTTGATCAATACAAAGCAAACGACCCTTCGCACCCAAACGCCGCAAAAGGTTACGACTGTGTCCACCGCGCCCAAACGTGCCATCCACGTAGAACCCGTCTGGTTTAATCGCTAAGCCCGCCAATGCTGGCTCTAATAATACGGGTTCGTGAACAAACCCTGGCTCATGAACGATCAACCCAAGCTCCCCCAAGCTAGACACAATCTCTCAGCAGTTTTAGCTGCAAGCCCATCATTGCATCAGCACCACCTGACAACGCAACCGGCTCCAGCCCTGCAGAAAATGC
>JARRRL010000097.1:0-15635 GCA_037380725.1 Gammaproteobacteria bacterium
CCTGTTTAAGCCCACAGAATGCAACCATGAACAGCAGCTTGTTTAGCAATAACAGTCATTCAAGCCAGCGCAAAACATGACATTTCACTTGCGGAGAACTCCATTATGCAACGCCAACTACAACGTGTTATTCAAGGCCAGAAAACCAGCGACGGCGCGGGTGTTCGTATTATACGCAGCCTCGGCCAACACCAACACGCACGCTTCGATCCATTTTTAATGCTCGATGAATTTGGCAGCACCAGTCGCGATGATTATATTGCCGGCTTTCCATCGCATCCGCATCGCGGTTTTGAAACCGTGACTTATATGCTCGAAGGTCATATGCTGCATGAAGATCATATGGGCAACAAAGGTCATTTGCGCAGTGGTGATGTGCAGTGGATGACAGCTGGCCGCGGTATTATTCACTCGGAAATGCCACAACAGGAAGAAGGCGTAATGCGCGGCTTTCAGTTGTGGCTGAATTTGCCTGCAGCGGAGAAAATGAAAGCGGCGCAGTATCGTGATATCGCCGCAGCGGATATACCCATCGCCATTTTACCCAATGGCGGCAGTATTAAAATTATCGCCAATCACGCGCACATCGACGGGAAAATGCTTAGCGGCCCTATTCAAGGGCTCAGCACTGACGCTATTTACTGGGATATACATCTGCCCAACCAAGCAGCATTTCACCACGCGCTGCCCGAAGAACACAATACTTTTTTATACGTGTATGAAGGCGAAATAACGGTTGGCGAAGATAAACGCGCGTTAACCAAAGGTCATGCCGGTTTACTCAGCACAGGCGACCAATTGAGCCTACAAGCGGTGCAAGACGATACGCGTTTATTGGTGATTTCCGGCAAGCCATTAAAAGAACCTGTGGTACAATGTGGTCCCTTTGTGATGAACAGCACCGATGAAATTAAACAGGCTATAAAAGATTACCACAGTGGTGAATTAACCAATTACTAAAACGTAATAAGTTCTATACTTCTTTTTCGTTTGAGGAAAATCTATTCCCCTACCACCTTCGCTCAGGGAGAAGCAAAATGAAAGTACTCGCTATCTGCGGCAGTCTGCGCAAATTATCAACCAACATGGGTCTCGTCAGGTTTGCACAACAACATGCCCCCGCAGACCTCAGCATCGACATTGCCGATTTGTCAGATATACCCTTTTACAATGCGGACATCAGCGAAAAGCCCAAGGCGCTCACCAACTTGCTCATTGCTTTAGAGCAAGCCGATGGACTTATCTTAGCCTGCCCCGAGTACAACTACTCCATAGCGCCAGCACTCAAAAATGCGCTCGACTGGGCCTCGCGCGAAGAAAACAACCGTTTACTCAATGGTAAAGCCGTTGCCATTATGGGCGCTGGTGGCGGTATGGGCACATCACGCGCGCAATATCACTTACGCCAAGTATGCGTATTTTTAAATTTACATCCACTCAACAAACCCGAAGTATTTGTCAATGCATACAGCGGCGCCTTCAATAGCGCGGGCGATGTGATTGACACAAAAATTCAGGGCAATATCAAAACCCAACTTGGCGCCCTTAAAGCTTGGATTCAGCAATTGCAAAACTCAAATTAGCTTGCTCCATTTTTGTCACCATACCTGCTCTTTAATAATCAATATGACTTTATTAAATGATTTCTTCACCCTGGGATTTTTTAAATTACCTTGCCTCTGTCGACAGCTTTAACAAGCCACCCATACTTTTGAAGGGAGACAGCTCTTTAGGTAACAAAGCCGGGTTGGCGAGAAAAACAGGAATATGCTCATCACCCAATGCTTCTTCAGCGGCTTTCACGACTTTTTGTTAGCCGCTATACCTCTACCATCTGGGCTAAAGATCAATACTGGAATGGGTTTCCGAAGGAAAACGAGCCAAAGGTTAAAAACCGTTTGGAAGTTTTAAATTTTGGTATGATTCGTTCCGCCGACCGCGACCGAGCACATCAGAAAAAATTGGTACAGAATGGCTTTTTAAGGGAGGCTCTTAAAGACTGGTTCCCACAAGGTCAGGCGAATCTCTTGGAGATAGCGACCTCGTAGATATAATTGGTAGCGGGGGCTGGATTTGAACCAACGACCTTCGGGTTATGAGCCCGACGAGCTACCAGACTGCTCCACCCCGCACCGACGCCACGTACTATAATCAGAAAGTTATCTCTTGTCAATTACATCTATTCAAATAGACCACTTATTTCTATAGCAACCTTCTTAAATAAAAGACTGACTAAAAATAATATAAAGCTGGTGCCGAAGGCCGGACTTGAACCGGCACGACCAGAAGGTCACTACCCCCTCAAGATAGCGTGTCTACCAATTTCACCACTTCGGCAACCTATTACTGTGTAATACACTGTTACTGTGCAATACACTACGCAATACAACAACGGCAACAAAACAAATAAGCGCCACATTGACTGCACGGACCAACTAATCACACTGGGCCGACAATACTAGTGGATACCGCGCATTGAATCAACACCTCATTACGATCAAGGCGCCTCGCTGGTCTCCGGCTCATGCGCTGTGTCTACATCTAGCTCTGAAGCAGGTGTATTCAACTCTTTATCCGCTCCTGAATCCACTTCTTCTGACTCCACACGCTGATCTGGAGGTGGCAGCGCATCATCAGAGGCTGCTCTCGTCGATTCAGGCTTGGTCGACTCAGGTTTGATTGAACCAGGCGTCGTTGACTCAGGCTGCATTGACTCAGAGGACATTGACTCATCAGAAGAAGGCACCGCATCGGTAGAAGACGCTGGCGTACGGCTCGATTGCTCTGAAGTCGCATCAGCGGAAATAGGGGGGAGATCCCCACTCACCGCTTGTTCAGCAGGCGTCGAAAAATCCAAAACGTCCAGCTTGCCTTGGCTTCTCTGCGTTGCAAAATACCCCAAGCCCAAGCACGTTACAAAAAACACCGTCGCCAGAACACCCGTCATCCGCGTCATGAAATTACCTGAGCCGCTGCTGCCAAAAATTGTCTGTGAAGCGCCCGCACCAAAGGATGCGCCCACATCAGCGCCTTTTCCTTGCTGCAGCAACACCAAGCCCACCAAACCCAAGGCGGAAAGCACTTCAACGATCAACAGAATTGTGTATTCCATGACTAAATCCATCACATGTAATCAATCAACAAACCTTTTTCCCGTAGAGATCATCATGAAACCGCTCCCTCTACAGCAAAAACCGTAAAAAACCATACTAACCGCCAAACGGCCAAACGAACAGCACCCAACAATGCCGTGCTTGACTTAAATCGCAAGCCATTGGTCACAACGCAGTACTGCCACAACGCGGTACTAACAGGCCGCCAGCGCAATCCGCGCGAACTCATTCGCATTCAACGATGCACCACCAACCAGTACGCCATCTACGTCCGCTTGCGCCAGCAACTCTGCCGCATTACTGTCCTTGACGCTGCCACCATAAAGAATCGAAACCGGCACCAGCGTTTTTGCACTTTGATTCCGCTGAATCGCATCCAAGGTCTCTCGAATGAACGCATGAACCGTCTGCGCTTGTTGAGGCGTCGCCGTACATCCGGTCCCGATGGCCCAGACCGGCTCATACGCTACCACAATACGCGACCAATCCGAGGCACTCAATCCACCCAAAGCCGTCTGCAATTGTTGATCAATTACCGTCAAGGTTTGATCCGCTTCACGCTGAACCAAAGTTTCGCCCACACACAGCACGGGGATCAAACCTGCCGCTAAGGTAGTTTGTACTTTCTCCGCTGCCTGTTCATCCGTTTCGTGAAACAACTGTCGCCGCTCCGAATGCCCGATCAACGACAACGCCGCACCACAGTCTCTCGCCATAGTAGCCGCCACTTCCCCGGTGAACGCCCCATCACTCGCCGTACTCACATTCTGAGCACCAACCGCTATATGAGCGGCAACAGGCGATTGATGCGCCGCCAGTGCGGTTTTCATTTCCAGCAAATAACAAGCTGGCGGACACAAAGCCACTCTCAACGCATCGCCATCCAGTTCTCGAAGACCACCAACTGATAACGCAACGAGAAACTCCTCAAGATATTCACGCAAAAAAGAACGACTGCCTTGCAATTTCCAATTTCCAATTATCCATTTCTTCACTAACGAGTCCTCTCCAAAAATAAACGAATTCAAGATATCTGCTGTGAACAGACGCTCAGCGCCTATTCAAGCCCTTTCAATTTTTACTGGCTAATTTTAACTGGCTAATAAGCGCCGCACATCGTCCGCCAAAGTCATCGCCAACTGCTCAACCTGCGAGACTTCTTCACCCTCAACCATCACCCGCAGCACAGGTTCCGTACCCGAAAGTCTCAACAAAATACGCCCTTTTCCAGCCAAAGACGCTTCCGCATTTTTAACCGCTCTCAACACATCGGGCTGCTCCTCCAGCATCACGCGATGGGCCAGGCGAACATTAATCAATTTCTGCGGGCACATCTGCATGCCTAATACTAACTCATCCAGCGATTTTTCCGATTCCACAATCGCCTGAAGCACTTGTAAAGCGGCCACAACACCATCTCCGGTGCTGGTTCGATCCAAACAAATCAAATGACCCGATGACTCACCACCCAATAACCACCCGCGCGATTCTAATTGCTCCATCACATATCGATCACCCACACGAGCGCGCACAAACTCAGCCCCCATCGCAGCAATGCCACGCTCTAATCCCAAATTGCTCATGAGCGTACCCACAACACCACCACACAAGGACGCCTTGCGATACCGATGATCGGCCAACACATACAGCAATTGATCCCCATCAATTCGATTACCTTGGCTATCCACCATGATGACGCGATCCCCATCACCATCAAACGCAATGCCCAAATCCGCCTTCTGTTTAAGCACTTCCGCTTGTAGCGCTTCGGGTTGCGTTGAACCACAGTTTAAATTGATGTTCAAACCATCGGGATGAATAGCCAGTGTGGAGACACTTGCCCCCAGTTCACGAAACACACCCGGCGCGACATGGTATGTGGCACCATTTGCACAATCGAGTACGATCTTCAAACCACGCAAATCCAAGCCTCGACCGAAAGTACTCTTGCAAAACTCAATATAACGCCCGCCCGCATCATCCACACGCCGCGCTTTACCCAACAACTCTGAACCCACCGTTTTCAGCGGCTGCGCCAACATCGACTCAATCTCCAACTCCACCGAGTCACTCAGCTTTTTACCTTGCCGACAGAAAAACTTGATGCCGTTATCGTCGTGTGGATTATGCGACGCACTGATTACGATGCCAACATCAGCGCGAAATGTTCGCGTCAGATAAGCAATCGCCGGCGTAGGCATTGGCCCCAATAACAAGACCTCAGTACCCGCCGCACTTAACCCCGCTTCCAAAACCGATTCAAACATATAGCCTGAAATGCGCGTATCCTTACCGATCAAGACCCGAGCTGGGATTGTGCCTTTTGAGAACACTTTACCCACAGCCCAACCCAGCTTTAGCATGAAATCTGGAGTAATGGGGTCCACACCTACTTTACCGCGAATACCATCCGTACCAAAATATTGTTTACTCATTCTGGAATGACCTTAATCGATTAGAAAGCTACGCGTCGAAGACTACCATATTTTCAATGAATACCGCGAACTAGGCTCGTAAAGCACGCCACACGTTCAACACATCCCGCGTCGGAGCCACATCGTGAGTTCGCACAATACTCGCCCCACGCAACAGCGCCTCATAAGTCAGCGCAAGCCCACCAGGCAAACGCGCCTCAACAGGACGTTGCAATAATTGTCCTATCATCGACTTTCGAGATACGCCCACCAACACCGGACACCCGAAACACGACAGCGCCGATAAATGACGCAACAACGCTAGGTTGTGTTCAAGTGTCTTACCAAACCCAAATCCGGGATCCACACACACGCGCGATCGTATCACGCCTGCCGCATCACACACCGCAAGGCGTTCACTCAAAAAATCACGCACCGCATTGACCACCGGATCAACCAGAGTGTGGTCATTTGGCATCGCACTCGATCTTGATGAAGAGGGCTCCGGATAGCAGGGATTACGCTGCATCGTCTCCGGCGTACCTTGCATGTGCATCAAACAAACAACAACATCCGATTGCGCCACCACGTCCAACGCACCAGGATGACACAATGCCGCAATGTCATTGATCATATGCACGCCGGCGCGCACAGCCTCCAACATCACAGCAGGTTTGACCGTATCGACCGACACGCGAGCCGCCGTATTGTGCACTAAGGCCTCAATAACGGGTAACACACGATCCAGTTCTTCTTGCTCACTCACCTCAACAGCACCCGGGCGAGAGGATTCACCACCGACATCGATGATACAAGCCCCCTCTCGCAGCATCGCCTCAGCCTGTCGCAGCGCCGCATCACGACACCGATACCGCCCACCATCTGAAAATGAATCGGGCGTCACATTCAGAACACCCATCAGAATCGGACCACTTGCTAGTTCACGATGCAACCACTGTTCTGAAGGTTCAACCGTCACCGACGCTTTCTCCCCAAAGTCCCTTCAACCCAAGCCTTCCAACCCAAGCCTTCCAACCCAAACCTTGACCAGCACGGCACGCGACAGAGAACAAGTCGCTAGAAACAGATCCAGAAACAGAAAACCCCGCTCTCAAAAGCGGGGTTTTCTGTTTTGTTCTTGAACCCATGATCCCTCATTTATCCGTAACCCGTAACCTTAAAGTACCAGCTCAGGCTTCGCCAACAGGACCGCCTACCGATGGTTTGGTCTCAGGTTTACTGTCATCTGTGTGACCGCTGCGCTCGCCCTCTTCTTTTTCCAATACCACACCGCCACCACCAGCTGTATCATCCGGATCATTCCAATATTCAGGGGGGCGTGGCGTCCGTCCTTCCATGATGTCATTAATTTGCGTCGCATCAATGGTTTCATACAACATTAAGGCATCCGCCATCACTTCAAGCTTATCGCGATTCTCTTTCAAAATACGTTCTGCTGTCTCGTAGCATTGATCAACAATAGAACGTACTTCTTCGTCAATTTCTTTCGCCGTCTGGCTTGAGATGTGCTTACGCTGCGTGACACTGCGTCCGAGAAAAACTTCTCCTTCCTCTTCCTCATACATCAAGGGCCCTAGTTTTTCAGAAAACCCCCATTTTGTCACCATATTGCGCGCCATCTCCGTCGCACGCTGAATATCGTTTGACGCGCCTGTGGTAACGCCATCTACACCCAAAGTCATCTCTTCAGCAATGCGGCCACCAAACAAACTGCAAATGCGACTAATAATGGAACGTCGACTGAAACTGTAACGATCCTCCACGGGTAAATACTGCGTAACCCCTAAGGCGCGACCACGCGGAATGATGCTTACTTTGTAAACAGGATCATGCTCTGGCACCAAACGACCAACAATAGCATGGCCGGCTTCATGGTAAGCTGTGTTACGCTTTTCATCCTCAGACATCACCATGGATTTACGTTCACTGCCCATCAAAATTTTGTCTTTGGCCAGCTCAAACTCGTGCATGCACACCAAACGTTTATTGGCACGTGCTGCAAACATCATCATCCAATGGCACTTTACGCATGTGCACCTTAAGAATCTGCTCACGTCCTCGAATATCAGGGGCCGGCACTACAATTTGGCGATCGAAACGCCCGGGGCGTAACAACGCCGTATCCAAGACATCCGGACGGTTTGTCGCCGCAATCACGATGACGCCATCATTCGCTTCAAAACCATCCATCTCAACCAACAACTGATTGAGCGTTTGCTCCCGCTCATCATGACCACCACCCAGGCCCGCACCTCTCGATCGACCCACTGCATCAATCTCGTCAATAAAGATGATGCACGGGGCATGCTTCTTGGCCTGTTCAAACATATCCCGTACCCGCGAAGCGCCCACGCCCACAAACATTTCAACAAAATCCGATCCCGAAATGGTAAAGAAAGGCACGCGCGCCTCTCCAGCAATCGCTCTCGCCAGCAAAGTCTTACCGGTACCCGGTTGCCCCACCATTAAAACACCACGTGGAATCTTTCCGCCCAAACGTTGAAATTTCGCCGGATCTTTCAAAAAATCAACGATTTCGCTGACGTCTTCTTTCGCTTCTTCAACGCCCGCCACATCCGCAAACGTCGTTTTCACTTGATCTTCACCCAGCAACCGAGCACGACTTTTTCCAAAAGTCATCGGGCCACCACGGCCACCGCCTCCACCTTGCATTTGCCGCATGAAGAACACAAAAATAGCCACAATCAACAAAATCGGGAAACTGGCCACCAAAAGCTGTGTCCAGATACTCTGCTGATCAGGTTGACGCCCTTCCACCGATACGTTGTTCTTAAACAAGTCGTTCATCAAGTCAGGGTCTTCGAGGTAAGGACGAACCGTATCAAACGCCGGCCCATTGCCCGGTACGCGCTCACCCGTAATCATGTAGCCATCTACGGTGATACTCGCAATTTTGCCATCACGAACCTCATGCAAAAATTCCGTGTACGAGAGCCGCTCACGCCGCTGTTGCTCATTAAAGTTCGTAAAGACCGTCATCAAAACGACGGCAATAATCACCCAGAGGATCAAATTCTTCGCCATATCATTCAAGGGCCTTTTCCCCTTTTGTTACCGTCTTCATCGTTGATATATTAACAGCACGTTTCCCAATCATCAGGCCAGACACACTCCCGCTTCCGTTATGGGGTCAAACCAACCTGGTTTCAATAACACACACCTACGATAATCAGTCTCAGTATAGTGTCCTTGTCGTTGAGACCCAACAACTTGTCGTTGAGACTCAACAAAATGGCGCGCAATTAGACCTTCAGATCAGCAGAACACCCTTGAAACGATTCTAAATTCACGTCCGTAACCCCCCTCCCAACAAATACGTCTCTCGGGATCGATCTCGAGACGCCACTGGTTTCTTGGTTTTAACACGCGAGAAACTCGCTTTAAAGTCCGCGAATAACCCGTCGAAGCCTTCCCCTTGAAACACCTTCATGAGCAAAACACCCTGAGGATTCAAAGCACAGCGTGCGAAAGCTAACACCTGCTCTGCCAAGGCAATCGAACGCACTTGATCCGTACTGCGTACCCCTGTCAGATCCGGTGCCATGTCTGAAAGGACAACATCCACGTGCGAGCGTTCAGTGGCGGCTAAAACGCGCGCTCGAACCTCGTCTTCACAAAAATCGCCCTGTACAAATGCAACACCCGGTAATGGATCCACCGGCAGCAGGTCCACACCGACTACAACACCTTCACCACGCAACACTTCCGCAGCCACTTGACTCCATCCACCAGGAGCCGCCCCTAAATCCACAACAGCCTGACCTCGTTTTATTAATCTCTCAGACTGATGAATTTCAAGCAATTTATACGCTGCACGTGAACGATAACCTGCCTGCTGAGCCTGCTTTACCCACGGATCTCCCACGTGACGCCGGTGCCACTGACTGGTTTTTGAACGCCGCTTCATCGCACAACAGCCTATTATTTATTCCCACTTCGAATGACTACGAAGCACTCAATCCAAACCGTTAGATCGGAGCAGCACTTTATATTGCACCAGTTTACGACCCAGCCCTGTATTAAAACAACCGCCTGTATTAACATCACACCCAGAATCTGTAATTATCATACGTTATTCCAGGAAGCATCTTTACAAATGGTCTCATATTACACACAACACAAACACCAGAACCCCACAACGCTGTCGAAGAACAGCGCAACCGCAGAACAAAAGCATGAGCAATCAGACATGAGCAATCAAAATAATAGCATGAACAAACAGAGAAAGGCGTTCCTGCTCAAACAGTCTCACTCCCTGAACCCGGCAATAACCGTTGCCGGCAAAGGCCTCTCCGAAGGGGTACAGATCGAACTGGACGCCGCGCTTAAAGCCCATGAACTCATCAAAATAAAGTTTACGGGTTATAAAAAAGCAGAAATACGAGCATTCACAAACACCATTTGCGCACAATTTAGTGCCGAACTGGTTCAGCTAATCGGACACGTGAGCATTCTGTATCGCCCCAAACCACTCACCAAACAAGCGGTTTCTAAGGCGCATAAACAGTCATCTCAAAAAAAGCCCTTGCGTGCACGCGCAAAACCACAGCAACACACAACAGCACGAACGACAAAAAGCGTCCTAAAGAAAACAAAAACTACCCACGAGCGTTTTGACACAAAAACACACAAAACAGCCCGCACACGCAGCGATACAACCAACAAAATCCGCTCAAACCACACGAACGCCAACAAGAGCAGCGCAAACCAGAGCAATGTAAATAAGCACCACTCAAGCAAACGGACTACTCGACCTGCTCGCCGCTCTACATCGACCTCAAACACCACACGCCAAAATATATGGCGCTGACTGATTTTCTTTCCCATCCATACTCAACGCAGCAATCGCATCAAAGATCAACAGAACGGGTGACGCCAGTCAGCTTGGGGTGTGCGTCACATCTTGAATCTCATATTCGGCCAGCCCACCGGGCGTTTTGACCGTAACCACCTCTCCCACCTCTTTACCAATTAAGGCGCGCGCCAAAGGTGAACTGACTGATATCTTTCCGAGCTTTGTATCCGCCTCATCGTCACCCACAATTTGGTAAACTTTTTCCTCTTCACTGATCACATTCAGAATCGATACGCAAACACCAAACAGCACTTTACCCGTATTCGGGATCTGTGATATGTCAATCACCTGCGCCTGCGAGAGCTTCGCTTCGATTTCTTTAATGCGGCCTTCTGCAAAACTCTGCTGCTCCCGTGCAGCATGGTATTCGGCATTTTCTTTCAAATCGCCGTGCTCGCGCGCCTCAGCAATCGCAGCAATAATGCGTGGCCGTTCCACTTTTTTTAACTGCGTCAGCTCCGCTCGCAGTTTACGCTCGCCTTCAACCGTCATCGGAAATCGTTGTGTCTCACTCATTAGGAATCTCTGTTCTTTATCTTCCCGCAGCGCCCATTAAGCCAGTCATTCATCTACGCCAACAACAGATGGCCTAACACATGCCTAACAACATACACACTGCCAGTGGTCTGTGATTAAGCCGCATTATGAGTCAGTCAAAACAATCTTGCAAACACCGCACGGTTTCCTCGCTACGATGGTGCATTGCCGCACACATCGCGCGCGCGCCAGCCAAGGTCGTGCTGTAGAAAACCTTTTGTTGCAAGGCTGTACGACGAATAGCGAACGAGTCAGCAATGGCCTTCGCACCTTCCGTGGTATTGACGATTAATTGAATATCACCATTCTTGAGCTGGTCCACAATATGTGGACGTCCTTCTTTCACCTTCTTGACACTAGAAACGACCAATCCCGCCGCTCGCAACACACGCGCCGTTCCAGCTGTTGCCACCAAATCAAAACCATGGTCACTCAAACAACGCGCGATTTCTTCAACCTGATCTTTATCCGCATCTTTAACACTGATAAACGCTTTACCGCTTCGCGGTAGCGTTTCACCCGCTCCCAGCATCGCTTTCAAAAAAGCTTCAGAAAACGAATCACCCAAGCCCATGACTTCACCCGTAGACCGCATCTCTGGGCTCAAAATGGGATCGGCATTATGGAATTTAATAAACGGAAACACCGATTCTTTGACCGCCACAACGCGCGACGCTTTCGGCGCCTGAATGGAAATACCTTGCTCAGCAAGACTTTCCCCCAACATGCACCGTGCACCGATTTGCGCTAACGACATCCCCGTACACTTCGAAACAAATGGCACTGTTCGCGCTGCACGCGGATTCACTTCCAACAAGAAAATCTCACCCGCTTGAATGGCGAACTGTACATTCATCAGACCCACCACATTAAGCGCCTTCGCCAATAGCTCGGTTTGACGACGGAGCTCCGCTTGCATGGTTTCAGACAAACTTTGTGGCGGTAAGGAACACGCTGAATCACCTGAATGAACACCCGCTTGTTCGATGTGCTCCATCAAACCGCCAATCATCACTTGCTGCCCATCACACACCGCATCCACGTCCACTTCAATGGCCTGACTCAAAAATCGATCTAACAACACAGGGCTTTCATTGGATACCTTCACCGCCGACTGAAAATAACGGCGCAATTCATCTTCATTGAAAACAATCTCCATGGCGCGTCCACCCAATACGTAAGAAGGTCGCACCACCAAGGGATATCCGATTTCAGCGGCCAACACACAACCCTGCTCGATGCCGGTAGCTGTTCGATTTTCAGGCTGCTTCAGCCCCAACTCCGTTACCAAACATTGAAATCGCTCACGATTCTCAGCACAATCGATCGCATCGGGTGAAGTGCCAATAATCGGCACGCCCGCTGCCGCCAAACCACGCGCTAACTTTAGCGGCGTTTGACCACCGTAATGCACAATCACCCCTTTCGGTCGTTCAAGCTCGACAATTTCAAGCACATCTTCCAATGTGATCGACTCAAAATACAAGCGATCCGACGTATCGTAATCCGTCGACACCGTCTCTGGATTACAATTGACCATGATGGATTCAAAACCAGCTAATTTAACCGCCAAAGCTGCATGCACACAGCAATAGTCAAACTCAATACCTTGTCCAATACGATTGGGCCCCCCTCCCAAAATCAGCACACTCTCCCGACCGCTGGGATCCGCCTCGCACACGGTTTCATAGGTGGAGTACATGTATGCCGTATTGGTAGCAAATTCTGCGCTGCACGTATCAACACGTTTATAGACGGGACGGATCCCCATGCGATGTCGATGCGCACGAACTTCTTCTTCCGAAATCCGCCACAATTGCGCTAAACGCGCATCGGAAAACCCTTGCTGCTTGAGGGCAAACAGCGTATCGCTCGTCACCACACTCAGTTCAGAAAAAGCACTAACCCGCTGCTCCGATTCAATAATTGACAAAATCTGATCCAAAAACCACGGATCAATTTTGGTGTACGCGTGCACAGCATCAATATCCCAGCCCGCGCGAAACGCATCACCCACGACTTGTATGCGCTCTGGCGTCGGTGTCGCTAATTTTTCCGCCAACTGAGTTTGCAAATCCGGCGCCGCCAGATCCAAAAGTGGATCCAAGCCCACTAAGCCCACTTCAAGACCACGCAAAGCTTTCTGAAACGATTCCTGAAATGTGCGTCCAATCGCCATGACCTCACCCACTGATTTCATCTGTGTCGTCAAGGTATGGTCCGAATTGGAAAACTTCTCAAAATTAAATCGCGGTATCTTCGTAACCACGTAATCGATCGTGGGTTCAAACGACGCTGGTGTTGCGCCGCCAGTAATATCATTTTTCAGCTCATCCAGTGTGTAGCCCACCGCCAATTTCGCCGCAATTTTAGCGATCGGAAAACCCGTAGCTTTCGAAGCCAAGGCCGAGGAACGACTCACACGCGGATTCATCTCAATCACCACGAGACGACCGTCTTCCGGATTAATCGCAAATTGAACGTTGGAACCCCCCGTTTCAACCCCGATTTCACGCAACACTTTAATCGACGCATTACGCAGCAACTGGTACTCTTTGTCCGTCAGCGTTTGCGCGGGCGCCACCGTAATTGAATCGCCCGTGTGCACACCCATTGGATCGAGATTTTCAATGGAGCAGATAATAATACAATTGTCATTTTTATCCCGCACCACCTCCATCTCATATTCTTTCCAGCCCAACAACGACTCATCAATCAACAATTCGCGCGTAGGGGATAAATCAAAACCTCGCTTACAAATTTCTTCAAACTCTTCGATGTTGTACGCAATGCCGCCACCACTGCCTCCCAAGGTGAATGAAGGACGAATAATAGTGGGAAAGCCCAGCACCGCTTGAACCTGAAACGCTTCTTCCACACTGTGCGCAATAGCCGATCGCGGCGTTGCCAGTCCAGCCCGCTTCATGGCAACATCAAATTTCTCACGATCTTCCGCTTTATCGATGGCTTCTTGTGTTGCACCAATCAACTCAACCCCGTACCGCTCCAGCACCCCATTTCGCGCCAAATCCAAGGCGCAGTTCAACGCCGTTTGTCCGCCCATGGTGGGTAAGAGCGCATCTGGACGCTCCTTTTCAATGATTTTCGCAACGGTCTCCCACCGCACAGGCTCAATATACGTTCGATCCGCTAATGACGGATCCGTCATGATGGTTGCCGGATTGGAATTGACCAACACAACCCGATAACCCTCCTCCCGTAATGCTTTACACGCTTGAGCGCCGGAATAATCGAATTCACACGCTTGTCCAATGACGATTGGACCGGCGCCCAGTAATAAAATAGTTTGGATATCGTTTCTCTTGGGCATGATGAACTCTCACGTCGACTAACAGCGGTGCAAACCCGCATTGTGGTTATTTCTCGCATTGTGGTTATTTCACGCTAAGCGGTTATTACACGCATGACGGAAAAATAATTATATCGTGAACGCCATAACGAACGCCCATCCGGTACAACGCGTATGGCGCGCCACTTAATGTTTCAACGCGGCGCACGCATTAATTGGGCAAAATGCTCAAACAAAGGCTGTGGATCATGCGGTCCAGGGCTCGCTTCCGGGTGCCCTTGAAAACCAAAAGCCGGCACATCCAATCGGCGAATGCCTTGTATGCTCTGATCAAACAAAGAAGTGTGCGTTACCTGCAAATGACTCGGCAATTCATCTGGTGATACCGCAAAACCATGATTTTGACTGGTAATCCACACGCGCCCACTCTCATGACATCGCACAGGGTGGTTGGCGCCATGATGGCCAAATTTCATTTTCTCCGTTCGCGCACCACTGGCTAAGGCCAACAACTGGTGTCCCAAGCAAATACCAAATAACGGCACACGCTTTTGCAATAGTGTTTCGATGGTTTTGATCGCGTCAACACAGGGTTCCGGATCACCGGGACCATTTGAGAGAAAAACCCCGTCGGGTTTCAGATTCAGTATGTCATCAGCGGAGCTGCGTGCAGGTACCACCGTGACCCGACACCCTACATCCACAAGTAAGCGCAAGATATTACGCTTTACCCCAAAATCCATCGCCACCACGTGCAAGGCGAGATCGCGCACATCAGCTCGTCGATGGCCTTCGCCCAATACCCACGAACCTTCCAGCCACTCGTAGCGCTCAGCCGTGGTCACTTCATTGGCCAAATCCATACCTTTCAGACCCGGAAAACCGCGCGCCGCCGCCACAGCCGCCTCGCGATCGATACCCCCTTTCTGTCGTGCCATCAAACACGCGCCCTGCGCACCCGTTTCGCGCAAACGTCGTGTCAACGCGCGTGTATCCACACCCGCAATGGCCACAACGCGCTTGGCGCGCAGATAATCGGGCAATGAACAGGTTTGCCGCCAGTTACTGTGTCGACGTGGCACGTCGCGCAGTACCAATCCTCGCGCCCACAAGCGATCCGCCTCTACATCCTCATCGTTACACCCAACATTCCCAATATGCGGATAAGTTAAGGTCACAATTTGTTCTGCATAAGAAGGATCGGTCAGAATTTCTTGATAACCGGTCAATGCCGTGTTGAAGACAATTTCACCGAGTTTCTCGCCATCACACCCAACCGAAGTCCCCTGAAAAACGGTACCATCCGCTAGGGCCAACACCGCTGTGACCTGATCCACGCAACACCCCCAACTGCTCTACCAAAA
>JARRRL010000098.1:0-12028 GCA_037380725.1 Gammaproteobacteria bacterium
AAACGGCTATATTAAAATTAAAAACAATGACGGGACTTCAAATGTCGAAGTAGAAGATGAAGTACAAAGTGAAGTCTCCGCCATTCTCATTGCCGCACAACGCAAGGTGGTGCAGAACATTCAAGAACCACAAGAACAGGAAAAACAACTCCGAAACATCGAATAGATAGCCCAGCGGTGCCTGGATAAAAGCATTGGATTGATCGATAACCAGCAGAACCAAACACTGGCATCGCTCATCGAGCATACCATCAAAATTGAACGCCTCCATGAACAGGTTCATGAAACTCAAAAGCAAATTAAACACATGAGCACGCAATTTCAAAACCACGTGTGTAATGTTCAAGATCTGGCTCAGGCGTTTCAGAAAAGCTTAAATGACCTTTATACCAATCAGCAGGATATTGCAGATAGACTCATTGACATGGGCAAACGCATGCGTAGCATACGCCTGACCGCCAGCTTTGTGAATACAGTTCAAACGGTCGTTAATTTTATACCTTTTGTCGGCCCGGCAATCAGCAGCCTGGGCGAGTTGGCACAAAATGTCAGCGCCACAGCACGAGCCCACAATCTATTGGTTGGATTGCACGAACTCAAAACAGAGCTTGGGCAGACCGTGACCGAACAGCCAGAAATTCAAGGTGTCACCATGAGTAAGATCCTCCCGGAAACTCAAAACACCCCGTTTGGAGAACTCAAGCTGAGTGAGGTTCTGGAGAATATGCATGAAAATTATATTTATCAGCAAATGAAACAGTTGGAAAAAGCATTAGGTAAACAACTACCAGAGGAAGTCGACGTCCCTGAAAAACCTCAACTCACAGTAAATGCTCAGCACATGCAGGACCAACAGAATAATGCGGCTGAGTATTCTTCCGCAACCAGCATGAGCCAGCTAAGTGCCGAGGAGGTGATTCCAGATGCAGACCCTCAACTCGCTGTGACGCATGAAGACATTCAAACACCCCAAAGCGCACAGGCGCACGATACCGCTTCTGTTGCAAGCTCCGGTTTGAAAACAGAAGATGAGCGCGATTGTCAAAATATTTTGATGTCAGCTGTTAAAAGAAATCTTGATCTGAATAGATTTGCATCATTCATAGATAAATCTAGTTATAAGGAGAGATTGCATCGTACTGTGACCAATAAAAAAGGTGTAGAATCCTCAGCATTCGATTTTGCAGCTCATTACGGAAGGCCTGATCATGCAGAATTGTTAATGGATAAAGATGTGGTTTCAGCTAGCAATCGGCTACCTCTTGAGGTTCTCGAGGATGCCGCTGTGAATAAAGGACATTATGATAACAAAGGAAAAAAACTATCATAATAATCGTTTGGCCACGAAAGATTCGTCTTGCCGTGGCCATGAGAGACCTCAATAATTTGGTTTCCGTGTGGTAGGATAAAGACGAGTATGACATAGCCATTAAGTATTACGAGCAGGCGCCGGCCAGCGATTTGGAGACCTTCGGGAAAAATCATCCTGATGTGGCGAGAGACCGCAATAATATAGGTTTGGCGTGGGGCGCCAAAGACGAGTACGATAAAGCCATCGGTTATTATAAACAAGCGTATAGGACTTTACATATGATACTGGGCAAATACCACTCAGACACCCGGAAAGTTAAAAATCATTTAGAGTCCGCTAAAACTGCTCGCTAAACTCGCGCAATAAGCAGGTTTACGCTGCCATTTTTGCTAAAATGAGAAAATGGCGTTGCGTCTCTCCCTCAGCGCTACGGCTAGGCTATGCCTTGTAAAGTGATGACATGCAAAATATCTTATGAATAAATTAATTATTTAAAAACAGTTGTTTTCTGATTTTCCACCATGGTAAATTACGTTCTATACTGTGAGTTTGAGACTGTCAAGAAATAACATGGCAGAATCGAGATCAAAAATATACACAATTTGTACTTTCTAACTGGATTGAAGGTAAAGATCAACGGTCCGGATTGACCACAGCAGTTCATGTGCGTCGTACGAGAGAGAATGCTATTTGATTAATTATTACTAGCTGGCCCTACGCCTCCTCCAAGACAGAGGCGTTTTTGTTATTATGCGGATCACCTTTCAGACTTTCATACTCAGTTTGAATCATCTAAACCAATGACCAACAAATTATCGCGATGAATCACCTCCTGATCCCCCGCAAAACCTAATCGATCAGCAATCATGGATGAACTAATGCCAATTAATTTTTTGGCATCGCTGGCGCGATAATTCGCCAAACCATGTGCAATTGTTTGGCCTCGCGAACTGCGCACGGCCACCATTTCACCGCGATCAAAATTCCCCGATACAGAGATCACCCCAACCGGTAACAAGCTCTTGCCTTCACGGGATATCGCCAACACTGCACCATCATCTACCGTCAGATGACCCAGCACTTGACGGTGCGCCGCTAACCACGCCTTACGAGCAGCCAAGCGATTTTTTGTTGGCAACAGCAAAGTTCCCCAAGTCGCACTGGAGTTGGGGCGCCGCCAACACGCCGCATTACTCACATCCACCGACAACAAATCAGCAATCTGTAATCGCAACAAACACCGATCTTCACGTCCATCGGCAATAATGGTTGCCGCACCAAACTGTGCAGCCAGTTCAGCCGCGCGCAGTTTGGTAATCATACCGCCACGTCCCAAGCCCGTGACACTGCCCGCCACATATTTTTTCAACTGTGGATCGGATACAGAAGCGACGGGAATCAGTGTCGCGTTAGAATGCGTACGCGGATCCGCATCAAAAAGCCCAGCTTGATCCGTTAAAATCACCAACAAGGGCGCTTCTATTAATTGCGTGACCACCGCGCCCAAGGTGTCGTTGTCACCAAAACACATTTCTTCGGTAGCAACCGAATCGTTTTCATTAATAATGGGGACGATTCGTCGATTCAACAAAGCACGCAGCGTAGCGCGCACGTTCAAATACCGCTTGCGATCCACTACGTCACTGTGAGTGAGCAATAGCTGAGCAGTATTAATTTTATGCTTCCCAAACTCCACTTCATACGCCTGAACCAGCCCCATTTGCCCAACAGCCGCCAAGGCTTGCAACTCAGATAACACACTGGGACGCCGTTGCACTCCCAAGGTCGCCATACCCTGAGCCACAGCGCCAGACGAGACTAATACGCAGTCACCCCCCATAGCGTGGTACGCCGCTATCTCGGCTACTCGACGCTCAATGAGTGATCGGTCCAGCCCTCGACCATTCTGGGTGAGCAACGCGCTGCCCATCTTCACCACACAGCGATTAATCATACCGCTTACTGACCCGCCTCGCTCTTTACACCGCTTTTAATGCACATAAAAAACATCCACATCGTGCTCATCATCATCTTCATCTTCCTGCGCAGCATCTTCAAGCACGTCATCCGCCACCTCAGCATCATCCACCACGTCGTCCTCACGCTGATGGACACGCTCACGCACTTCCTGCTGCATGTGCTGCTGGCGCGTCAGCATCTTTTCGGCCAAGGCCGCATCCGCGGCGGCCAAGGCATTCTGCTGTTCTAGGTACGCCATCACGTCCGCAGTCAAACCCGCTAACCCACTGCCAGTACTACCCGAAACCGTGTACACAGGTCCCGTCCAACCCAGCTCTGCAACAATCCGATCGCGCAATGCCTCAATGTCCTCTTCCGGTAGCAGGTCGCACTTATTCAAAACTAACCAACGCGGCTGATTCGCTAATAAAGGGCTCGCGGCTGTCAACTCAGTCACAATCGCCATTACCGCTTTTACGGGATCAGATAGTTCAGCGCCGGCTGACAAAGTTGATTCATCCGCAAAGATCGCCACACTCAAATCCACTACGTGCAGCAACAAACGAGTACGTGCTAAATGTTTCAAAAACCGAATACCCAAGCCCGCTCCACTGGCAGCCCCCGGAATGAGCCCCGGAATATCCGCTAGCACAAAACTCTGCAAACGGTTCACTCGAACAAGGCCAATGTTCGGGATTAACGTGGTAAACGGATAATCAGCTACTTTCGGCTGCGCGTTGGAGACACTGCGAATCAAAGTGGACTTTCCAGCATTCGGCAAACCCAATAAACCCACATCGGCCAACAATGACAACTCAAGCCGCAGCTCGCGTCGCTCACAGTCTGCACCCAGCGTCGTTCGACGTGGCGCACGATTGGTGCTGGATTTAAAATGCGTATTACCCAGGCCACCCCGACCGCCTTTAGCAACCGTTAGACGGCGCCCCACTTCCGAGAGATCGCCCAGCAAGTTATTGGTTTCCGCTTCATACACAATCGTTCCTACCGGCACCAACACCACCAAATCACCGCCACTCAGACCCGTACAGTTTTTGCCGCGTCCAGGCTGACCGTTTGTCGCTTTATAAAAACGCTGATAGCGAAAGTCCACCAAAGTATTCAGCCCACCACAGGCCTCGAACACCACGTCCCCTCCACGCCCCCCATCCCCACCATCGGGGCCGCCTTTGGGAACGTACTTTTCCCGGCGAAAACTCTCACAACCTCGGCCACCCTGACCAGACTCCACCGTAATGGACGCCTCATCAATAAATTTCATCGTAAAAACCCAACCTCATCCGCCACACACCGTACAGCGACCATTCGAACAAAAACAATAAAGAGCGCTCATCCGCCACGTGGCGACACACCAACACCGCAACCCACACAACCCGTCAGGGGGAAAATAAAAAAACAGACTTTTATCATACCGTTACAACACGAGACCACGCCCAACGCTCCGCCGAAACGAGTATACCACGCGGCATGACTGGCGAAAACGATTGGATGAGGCATAAACTCGGAACCCAGAACTTGACGCTTTGAATACGAGACCCCGAACACGGCGCCAAGAACGCCAATCGCACTGATACCATCAAAAATTGGCTAAAACCTTTTGCGCCACATCCGGGCTTGTCGCGTGAACAGCGAGGTGGCACGTCACACGACCCGCCTCAAGGTCCTCATACCCACTCAGCACAATCACGCGCGCATCCGTGATACGGTCGGCTCGCTCAACCAGCTCGCGCAAGGTACCCGAAAAAGATAAACTGGGGCTATAAATACCGTCTGTCAATCCAGCCTGTCCCAACAAAATCCGTGAGGCCATCAGAAACGGCGTAATGCCCGTCAAGCGTGGGTTTAAGTCCGTCAAGAAAAACGAACCGCTTCGATTTTGCAGCACATCAATCCCCGCAACGCCATAGTAACCATTTCGATGGAGATATTTTGCCACGGGGCGAACCATTTCCTCAAAATGAGGGGAAAGGGTATCCTGCATGTCCGCTGAAAAGCTTCCCCCCGCCCAATGCTTCTGCTCATTAAAAATTTGACGGGTAAACCCCAACCACACGACTTCACCATCGCGCCGCACGTAAAACTGAACACCAAAATCCCCAACAATATCTTGCATGAACTCATTGACTACCGTCCGTGCATCGGGCCAACGCCGCTCCAGCTCAGCGCGCGCTGCGTGCAAATCCGCTTCGTTTCGAACCACAAAATTGCCTTTTCCCGCATAACCGTGACTGAGCTTTATCACACACGGTGGCGTCGCTTTTTCCAAAACCTTCACCTGTGGACAATCAATATTGGCCAAGGCTTCTTTTCCATGCAACGCGTACAACTGCTCAGGATCCATGAAATGCTGTGTCGTCGGCAAGGTCTCAAAGGGAAACAGCGTGATGTAGCACGCGTCCCCATTTGGACTCTGCCAACGGGGGCGCACAGCCTCCCCAAAAACACGGACCCAATGCGTCAATAACCTTTCAGGCGGTCTGACTTCTGACGCCACCGGCATCTCCCCTCCCCAACAATGCATCAGGTGATGTGGCCCCAAGACCTTTAACAAGGCGTACGCGGGAGGCGGATACGGGTCATGAATAATAAATTTATGTGTATTGTTGTAGCGCGTCGCCGTGCTGTTGGACGAGGGATACTCCGCCAACAGCACGCCCTGCGGCGCGTCCTCAGCATACAGCTCAGATAAAAATGTGAACTCAGTCAAACTGTCTGCGAACCGCATCACGGGCACTCTCCGTTATTCATCCACTACTCTTTTTTTAACGGATACTTATCATTGAGATTTTTGATTTACCTTCTTTTTTTCCGTTCCCACACACTCATCTGCGCCACGCCGCAACGACCATCACGAGAACTGTGTCGCTCCCAAAACGGCAGATCACACAATGCGCCAATTCGCTCAAACTCAGGCAACAGCGCCTCGCGTATCCCATCCAATGTCGTGAAGCTCTCCCCTGTGGCAGCCTTAAAACCACCCAACCACTTCTCACGCGGTGTGATGTGCGCTTGCCAATTATACGTTGAAACCAGAATGAGCAAGCCACCCGGGTGGATGCGGTTTTTAATTTGACACAAAAACTGGACTGGATCATACAGATGCTCCAGTACATTTCCGGCAAAAACCAAGTCGTAGTCGCTGAATTTTTCACTCAAATTACAGGCGTCGGCTTGCATAAAGGAAATTTTATCTTTAACGGCTTCATAATGTTTAAAATCCCTCAAGCGAACCTCTTTAAAAATGAGCAATTCACCTTCATCTCGAACAACGTAGCGCTGCACCCCCGTTTCTTGTAAATGACTCGGCGCCGCGATCAAACGGGCGGAAAAATCAATCGCATCGACATGATCAAAGCGCGCCGCTAATTCAAAAGCGGAACGACCTGCGGCGCACCCCACATCCAGAGCACGCCTGGTTTTTCGATCTTGAACGTGTTCCAAACAAGCCTGCGCACACACAACCGAAAAATTAGACCGTCCCGCCAGCGCTTCACCCCTGAATAAATGCTCGCCATTACGGTCATCGTTTCGACCGTAATGCGCTTCAATGGACGACGTGATCGACAAATCGGTTTCATAAATTTTCATCTCCGCATCAGGCAGTCGCTCACCTTCCACATACCGCAATCCCGCGTGTTGAAAGAAATGCCGACGAAACGCATAACGCGAATCTTTAATGGCGTAATTCCCCGTTGAAATCCAACACCCGCCCTTAAACACATTGTGCTTGCCATCAAAAGTGGGTGTGGAAAAATCATCGTAAATGGGATGCACAGCAAATCCATCAAAACCGTCTATGGGCGTTTCCGTCCATTGCCACACATTGCCGATGAGATCAAAAAAACCGCCCGCACATTCATGCCGCGTAACCGGACACGCGGACATATCACCCTCTAAATTTATATTCCCCGGCGCGCGCTCCCAATCGGGCTGATCACTCGCCTCCCGCTCACGCAATTTATGCCATTCCGCCTCAGTTGGCATGCGAATGACTTTACCCGTTTTCTCTGATTTCCAGTTGCAAAACGCTTTGGCTTCCAAGTAATTAATGTCTACTGGCCAATCCCACGGCATATCGATCTCTGCCAGCAAGGTGCGATACCGAAACCCTTCATCCATTTTCACCCAAAACACAGGATGTTCTGCACGACGAAATTGGACCCACGCCCACCCCTCTTCCGTCCAATGGCGTTGATGCTGATACCCCTCATCCGTCACAAAAGCCAAAAATTCCTGATTAGACACCAGATACCGGGAGGCTTTAAACGGTTTTACATCAAACGCTTGTTGGCCATACTCATTGTCCCACCCATAAAACGCATTATCTCTATTTTTACCCAAAACCAGCGGCCCCCCCTCAACGGGCAGCAGTTCATTCTGGGGCGCTGGCCCCGTTTCACGACATCGATTCCCCCAAACCGGATGCGAACGAACCCATTTCAACGGTAATTCTCGAATCAAAACGGAAGTTGTTTCCAAGTGAATGCGCTCGTGCTCAATCCCCATCAGGATGACCCACAAGGGACTCTCCCAATCAATGGGCATGCTAAAATCCACTTCACGAATAAAACGATCCACTCGGTTTCGCACTTGATCCCGATACGCTTTGACCGCCGCAACACGCGGCCACTGGTAATGACGCTCATCCAAATCATCCCATGACATCTCATCCACACCAATCGCCAGCGTGGACTCCAGACGAGGATCAATGCGCTCCGTGATGCACTGAGCCACATTCAGCTTATTAATAAAAAAGACCGCGGTATGGCCATAATAAAAAATCAAGGGATGTCGCAGAGGGTTAGCACGAATGTAGAAGGCCTCATCCCGCTTCAAACACTCAAAAATACTCTCATACAATGAAAACGTTTTATGAAAATAACTCAAAATTTCTTGTCGTTGGCTTTATTCATATTTCACCTTCCCATGGCAAATAAAATACCTATTCTATTTCTCGTTTAACTGAAACAGTCCCCCAGCGCTGGGTTAAACACAGCGGGAATTGTTTGCAACCTAGCAATATAGAGAAAGGAACAGCTTTGTCAATAAAAACGCCTAAGCGGTTGACAAAGCCGAACGCACCAAGCCCAACCAACGAGCCCACTCAGTGAAGAATAAATCATGAATAATATGCAACAATAATGCATAATGAATGACGCATTTGCTTACTCGCGCTCATTCAATTTAAATACCCTTAAAATCTGCTTTATTCCAGGCACGACAACGCGTCACGCAAACAGGAAACCCCCGTCACGCCAATACCTTCTGGCACCTCAAAACCAGACAGGTTCGCCTTGGGCACCACCAATTTCTTAAAACCGTGTTTGACCGCCTCCAGCATACGTTCATGCCCATGTGGCATCGGACGAATTTCACCACTCAAACCCACCTCTCCCATCACCACCCATTCCGGTCCAATAATCCGGTTTCGATGGCTCGAAGTCAGCGCAAAAGCCATGGCCAAATCCACACTGGTTTCAGCCGTTCGCACCCCCCCGACCAAGTTAATAAAAACATCTTGGTCAGCAAAAACGGTGCCCGATTGTTTGTGCAAAATGGCCAATAACATCACCAAGCGTGCGCTCTCTGCACCCACCGTTATACGCGCCGGATAAGCACCTTGCTTGTGATCCACCAAGGCTTGCACTTCCACTAAAATCGGTCGCGTCCCTTCCCACAATACCGTTACAACCGATCCCGGCGCTGGTGCCGTGTGTTTTGAAAGAAACAACGCACTGGGATTTTTGACTTCACGCATGCCATTGGCCATCATGGCAAACACACCCATCTCATGGACCGCACCAAAGCGATTTTTTTGACTGCGCAAAATACGAAAGCGCTGATTTTCTGTGGCTTCCAGCAACAGTGAACAATCAATCATGTGCTCCAGCACCTTGGGCCCTGCCAAACTGCCGTCTTTGGTCATGTGCCCCACCAACAGCACCACCGTTTCCGTTTGCTTTGCAAAGCGTGTCAACAACGCCGCACTCTCTCGCACCTGCGACACACTGCCCGGCGCAGACGCCACCTCAGTACAATGCATGACCTGTATACTGTCGATGACCACCACTTTAGGTCGTGTCTGCTCAATGGCTTTCAAAATCGCTTCGACGTGCGTTTCCGCCAACAGGTTCAATTCCACAGGCGCTAAGCCCATACGGCGTGCTCGTAACGAAACTTGCTGAGGCGACTCTTCGCCCGTGACATACAGACACCCATGGATTTCCGCTAAACCACTGAGCACCTGCAACAACAAGGTACTCTTGCCTGCTCCTGGATTCCCCCCGATCAACACCACCGAGCCCGGCACCAAGCCTCCACCCAATACCCGGTTCAGTTCTCCCAATGTCGTGGCAATACGCGCTTTTTCTTCAACAGCAATATCCACCAAACGCTGTATTTGCCCAACCGGTGCCCCGGCGTAACCCACCTGCCTAGCCCCTGAAACCGACGATGCGCGCGATTCAACCAGGCTGTTCCACGCTTGGCAATCGGGACACTGGCCTTGCCATTTGGGCAACACCGTACCGCAAGATTGACACACGTATGCGCTTTTATTTTTTGCCACTTATCAGCCACCGCACTTGTCGATCCCCCCTCAGCCAGCGCTTACGCTCACCACACCACTACATTCACTCACTTATAGCCATGCGCACTCACTAATAACCATGCGCCAAATTTTCAAATTTGGTGTATTTTCCCAAAAACGCCAACCGAATGGTGCCTGTGGGTCCATTACGCTGTTTGCCAATAATAATTTCAGCTACGCCCTTATCAGGGCTTTCTTCGTTATACACTTCATCGCGGTAAATAAAAGCAATCAAATCCGCATCTTGCTCGATCGCGCCCGATTCCCGCAAATCCGACATGACCGGTCGCTTATTGGGTCGCTGTTCCAAACTGCGATTCAACTGCGATAAGGCGATGAGCGGCACGCTCAACTCTTTCGCTAACGCTTTGAGCATTCTCGATATTTCAGAAATTTCCGCCACGCGACTTTCAGCGCCCGGCACTTGCATCAACTGCAAATAATCCACCAAAATCAGTCCCAGACCACCACACTCACGGTACACGCGTCGCGCACGCGCTCGCACCTCAATCGGTGATAAAGCGGGCGTATCATCGATGTACAAGCGTTGCTCCGCCAACAAACTGATCGCCGAATTCAATCTTGGCCAGTCATCTTCCTCCAGCTTCCCGTTCCGGATACGCGTCTGATCAATGCGCCCCAATGAAGACAGCATCCGCATGACTAAGGATTCTGAGGGCATCTCCATACTGAATACCAAAACGGGTTTTCCAGACTTGATAGCAGCGTTTTCGCAGACATTCATGGCAAAAGTGGTCTTCCCCATGGAGGGGCGTCCCGCCACTATCACCAAATCCCCCGGTTGCAAACCAGAGGTTTTATCATCCAAATCATCAAATCCGGTAGGCATCCCCGTTAACGACGCACCACTACTGAATAGGGCATCAATTTTATCCACTGCTGTAGCCAAGAGCGGTTTAATCGCACGCGGACCCGTTTGTTTCGTGCGCAATTCAGCAATTTCAAAAACACGCTGCTCCGCCACATCCAATATTTGCTCACTGCTCATGCCGGCTGGCTGAAAGGCTTTATCTGCAATCTCACCACTGACTCGAATCAACTGTCGCAGCAGCGAGCGCTCACGCACAATTCCCGCATAAGCCTTAATATTGGACGCACTCGGTGTGTTTTTCGCCAAGCGTGTTAAGTAAACCAAGCCCCCGATTTCATCCAACTCGGACAACACACTCAGTCGCTCAGAGACCGTGACGACATCAACCGGTTCAGCGGCCTCACATAAGCCCGCGATCACTTCAAAAACTTTCTGATGTTCCGGTCGATAAAAATCTTTGGCGAACAACAGATCAGCCACATCATCCCAGCGCCGGTTATCGATCATTAATCCACCAATAACTGCCTGCTCTGCTTCCACAGAGTGTGGCGGCACCTTAATCCCTGCTATAGCCTTATCCGAGCCATTTTGTCGAACTGAGGGTGCATGACTAGAAACCAACGACGAATTGGCCTCAGTGCGTACCTGTGAGGCTGAGGTCACCGGTAGCGTTGACGATGAACCGAATGAATTCCCGTAGTCCTCAAATTCCGCCGACACAGAGCTCAGCGGTGTTTCATCTGCAGAAAGGCACCAATCTGGGGGTACTTCGTTATCAGACATATCATCTCCCGTACAGAGCAAGATTTTTACCTTGACGTGTATTAAGTCATCTTCCCGCTCATACTTCACCGTTATGGCTCAGCACTGTACCCATAGTCCCTCAGACAGACAAGCCAAACATCATCGCACTATTTTGTTTGCCATCACTGCAATTTGTCATCACCCCAATAGCTGTCAGCGCTTGCAATGCGAACAAAGCAGGACAGCTGGGTGTCCAATCTGATGAAACAGATAAGAAATATAGAGGTGAGCAGCAAAACTAGATACAACTAGACTAGATACAACTAGAAAGGTAAGCGCCAAAGCAATAAGGCGTCAAAAAACGGAAAAGGCAGCCAATTGGCTGCCTTTTCTGGTACTGCTGATTGCAAACCCTAACACCCACCATCCGTGTGAGTACAGCTCCGTCGACAATCCTTCCCTATTGAACATCCTGGTTCAGTCTGGTGTTTTCCATAACACCTATTAACAAATATAGCTCATAAATGAACACTTGCAAGATCACAGACACCACACCGTCTAAAATATGATCTTA
>JARRRL010000099.1:0-8118 GCA_037380725.1 Gammaproteobacteria bacterium
TTAAACAACTTGACAGAAGGTAAACCCGAAGCAGAGCAATCCCTGGAATCGTTAATCCAATCCAGCAGTGGCGGCCTCTTCAACAATGCGGCTCAAGTGTGGAATCACAGTTTCTATTGGAACTGTTTAAGTCCAAACGGTGGCGGCGAACCGAAAGGCGCTATCGGCGAGGCTATTAACAGCACTTTCGGCTCTTTTGCCACATTCAAAGAAAAATTCACAGCACTTTGTATCAGTACCTTTGGTTCTGGCTGGGGTTGGCTTGTTAAAAATGCTGACGGCTCACTTGAACTCGTCAGTACCAGCAACGCAGGCTGCCCACTGACCGCTCAGCAAACCCCACTGTTGACCTGTGACGTATGGGAACACGCGTATTATGTGGACTATCGCAACGCACGGCCCAAGTACATTGAGGCCTTCTGGAATCTCGTAAACTGGGACTTTGTAGAAAAAAACCTGAGCAAATAACCGCTTATCGGGACAATTGTCTCAACTCAGTGATGTAACATCCCTGCCACAAAATTATGGCAGTGTATTGAGGTAACGATGTTGCATCACTCAGTGCCTGCATATCGTATCGAGGGTTAAGACAAACTCAGGCCGCTCGCATGTAGCTCACACACGCCACCCGTAACAGGCTTCCTGCGAACCGTTCCTGCAAAACATTCACATTTGCGCTCATTAAATAGGTGAACTATGCCTAACAGTAAGGGCCAAACAGAAAAGATGCCCGATGCCATATTGTCAACCACCAACACGATCGGGTGTAGCACCAAGGAAGTGAACATCGTGGACACGGCCAGTCAAGTCGACACACATTGTTACATCAAGCACCCAGTGGACATTCCCATTTGGGTGAGGCCGCTGGCGCACCTAGAACAAAAGCTAGAACAAAAGCCGCTAACCATGCTTAGCCACAGTAGCTCAGGCAGTCTCGCCTTTGAAAACCCCAAACCGCTCCGTATTGGTTCGCAGGTTGAATTGACCATCCGCATTACTCACCCAATTTTTAACGCCACTGGCGTGATCATGTGGTGCCGTAACGTGGGCAAGGCCTGGGAGATGGGGGTGCAATTTATTCATGAAGAAGACGCTTTTCGAGTACGGATGGTTGAACAAATTTGCCACATTGAACAATATCGACGGGACATTGCGCGCCAAGAAGGCAGATATGTAAGCAGCGAAGTTGCGGCGCGAGAGTGGATACAAAAACACGCTGCGCAATTCCCAAATCCATTTATCCCAGTTAACGCCATCGGTAACGTACAGCGCATCAACAACACGTCACAACATGTGGCCCCCAGAATAACCGTTGTGCCCTTTGATCTCAGATCTTCGAACTACTCACCTCGTCATCGATCGCCCTGAGTGGGCGCATTACTATAGCGTTCCCCTATTCCCCGAACCCCATCCTCAGGTTACAATAACGGTCAAATCCATGTATCCGTTCATTGTCGTGTCAGGATGTCCGTTTATGCCAGAGCACAACAACGCAAAACCTTCGCTCACCGATGCTGTCCAGCCTCTACTGGACAGAACAACCGTACAACAAGCCTTGGTTGACCCCTCGCTCATCAATACCACCGTTACGGTCTCAGGCTGGGTGCGCACCCGACGCGATTCCAAAGGCGGTTTCTCGTTTATTCAAATTCACGATGGTTCGGCTTTCGACAGTTTACAAGCCATAGCCAGTCAAGATTTGCCTAATTACTCCAGCGAGATCCAAAAACTCACGGCAGGCTGTAGCGTATCGCTATCTGGAACACTGGTTGCTTCAGAAGGGAAAGGTCAACAGGTGGAGCTGCAAGCCGAACGTGTCGACGTGCTAGGCTGGGTGGACGATCCCGACACCTACCCCATTGCCAAAAAACGTCACACCTACGAATACCTGCGTTCAGTGGCCCACTTGCGCACACGCACCAACACCTTTGGCGCCATGACACGCCTACGCCACTACTTGTCAAACGCGATTCATACTGTTTTTAATGAAGCCGGGTTCTATTGGATTAATACCCCCATCATTACCGCCAGCGATTGTGAAGGCGCTGGAGAATTATTTCGCGTCAGCACACTGGACCTCGCCAACCTACCCCGAAAAGGCGCTGGTGCCGAGGTGGATTTCGAGCACGACTTTTTTGGCGCCGAATCATACCTTACGGTATCCGGTCAATTGCAAGCGGAGTCCATCGCGATGGCGCTGTCAAAGGTATACACCTTTGGCCCAACCTTTCGCGCTGAAAACAGCAACACCAGTCGCCATTTAGCGGAATTTTGGATGGTGGAGCCCGAAATCGCTTTTGCGGATCTCGACATTCTGGCTCGTTTCACTGAAAAATTCCTTAAATCCGTACTGGAACGCGTATTAAACCAGGGTGAAACAGACTTGGCTTTTTTCAACCAATTTGTTGATAAAACGTGCCTTCAACGCTTAAAAACCCTGGTCGAAAGCCCTTTTGAGCGCATCGATTACAGCGAAGCCATCACTTTGCTAAAAAAATCGAAAAAATCATTTGAGTTTCCCGTCGAATGGGGACTGGATCTGCAATCGGAACACGAACGTTTCCTCACCGAGGA
Organism: Gammaproteobacteria bacterium; assembly: GCA_037380725.1. Classification (GTDB taxonomy): domain Bacteria; phylum Pseudomonadota; class Gammaproteobacteria; order Pseudomonadales; family JANQJO01; genus JARRRL01. The sequence continues at coordinate 2,575 of JARRRL010000099.1, forward strand.
TCTTTTTAAATGTCCCGTCATCGTCCAGAACTACCCCGCATCCTTCAAACCGTTCTACATGAAGCTCAACGACGATGAGAAAACCTGCGCTGCCCTAGACGTGCTAGCGCCTGGCATTGGTGAAATTGTTGGCGGTAGCCAACGCGAACATCGTCTTTCCGTGCTGGATGCGCGCATACCCAATGAAGAGATGAAACAGCACTTGTGGTGGTACCGCGATTTGCGTCGCTACGGCACCGTTCCGCACGCCGGCTTTGGTTTGGGATTCGATCGATTTCTGACTTACATCACCGGCATGGAAAACATCCGGGACGCGATCCCGTTTCCACGCTCACCGGGACATTGTGAGTTCTAATATTCCTTCTCATTCATAGGCTTACTCTCAGGATCGTGAATGAGACAGTCAGGCACGGTTTAAGAAACGTTTCATAATCTAAACACGTGCGAACCGTTATGACACGAACGAGCGTGCTGGTCTTGTACTTGACAAAGCCGATAGTTAAACCAATGCCCAACCGCTATAAAACTAAGCTATGTGTGTGCTTAAGCTATGTGCGCTGAGCGGCTTGAGCACTGCAATTGTCACAGAGACAATTCATTTCCAGCTGAGGACTCATCAGTTGATAGCCTGCATTCCTTACCGTTTCTTGAAGTTCTGTGATGGTGGATTGGCTCATACTAATTTCTTTGACCTTGCTGCAGGTGCCACAGATCAAAAACTGTGGTGCCCCATGAGCGTGGTCACAGGTAATGTGTGAGCAAGCGACATATTTATTTGCCAGATTAAGCTTATGCACCAAATACTCATCTTCCAGAAACTCCAGAATGCGATAGACTGACATGGCAGGTATGTTTTCACCATAGCGCTCTTTGCAAACATCCATCAGCTCATAGGCTGAAAGCGCTTTGTTGGATTGAATAAGCCCAGCCAATATCTGCTTTCGTTTTATCGTTAAGCGTGCGCCATGAGCCTTACAATGCTGCTCAGCGTACTGGATGATCGCATCAACATTTTTCATCATTTTACTAATCTCGTTAAGGCGGCGGTCTGCTGTGAGTGCTGATTGTCAGCGAAAAGCTCTAATATTTTGGGCTTGGAATAATCGTTTTAATAGCTTATCAATGATATCATTGACAATAAGAGATGATATGGCAAGAGGTTATATCGATGCTTAACTGATGTTAAGTTATAACATAACATTGTGTCAATCAAAACGTGCTCGTTGAGTCGAGCCCAGAAGCGCTTATAAGCGCCTATATTTTTAAGACTCTAAAGCAACTTGGTACGAAAAAAGCGATGACCTACCTCAGTATTCATGTTGGCCAGACAGTAAAACTGAGGTAAGAAAAACAAAGACATAACAAATTTGTTATTTTTTTCTTCGGTAAATCTCACCGTTTCCGAGCAATCATTAAACCATCCCGAATGGGCAAGAGTACATGTTCGACTCGCGGATCCTGATGTATTTTCTCACTGTACGCCACAAGACTGCGTGTCTCAGCATCCATGGATGCGTAATCACCTAAAACCTTTCCGCTCCACAGCACGTTGTCTGCGATTATGTAACCACCTGGGCTCACTCGATCAAACACACAGTCGTAATAACTGCTGTAGTTTTCTTTATCCGCATCGATGAACACCAAATCAAACTGAGCCTGGATACTCGGAATCACCTCCAAAGCCATACCCAGTCGAAATTCAATCCGATCGCTCACTCCGGCTTGTTGAAAATAGTGCCGCACCATGGGTTCTAGATCTTTATTCACATCAATGGTGTACAATTTGCCTCCAGCCTGTAAGCCTTCCACCAAACAGAGCGCGGAGTACCCCGTATACGTCCCAATTTCAAGCACCGTCTTCGGTCGAATCATGTGACTCAACATACTCAAAACTCTGCCTTGAAAATGCCCGGACAACATCTGAGGTAGCGCGACAGCACGATGGGTTTCGCGGTTCAAGTGCTGAAGTAAACCCGTCTCGGCTTGTGAATGAGAAAGCACATACTCATCAATTGCTGGATCAAGAAATTCCACTGTTTTTATCTCCGTCTGTTTCATCTCCTCCTACTGCTTCGACTTCATACTTCCACTCCAGAACTCACCGCACTTTACGCCAGGACTGCCGCCCAAACCGCTTGTTGCCCGGATCTTCTGTAATGGTTAATACTGTACCCGATGATTGACCGACGTATTTTTTCTCTGAGCGGGCTGACTCTAAAACAATAGCAGGCTGACTCGGCACGCCGCCATTCACACTGCGAACCCCACTGGGGAAAGCAACCAGGTTTGCATTACCCGGCAAACGGTCTGCCGCCGTAATGACGCCATCGTTATTCACATCCATCACCGGTTTCTCTAAACGCGCACCATCGTGAGCACTCAGCTCCATTAACCAACCCGATCCCCCTCCCGAGCATTCATCCGACGCAGGCAACAGTGTGGGAAAAATCACTTTACCACTGCGCAGAATGGGGCCCCTCACCACACGCTCTCCACGTCCACTGTCGGGTTTGCCCGGCTCAACTAAATCCAAAAACCAGCCCTGCCGCGACGTCCAATCAATGGGATGCGATGACGTTTTACGCAAATCCAGATCGCCAACTCCCTTAACTTCTGCTTCAATCACTTGCTGCTGCAAAGCGGAACGCGACACCGTCGTCGTGGTCTTATCCCAAATAGCGTAGAATGATTGCACCCCGATGTTCGTATTCACACTATCGTTGACTTCAAAGAATTTTCCCGTACCAAAGTACGCAATCAAGCCCACGCCATCCGGATGAAACCCGACCTCCGGTCGAGACGTGATCGCTTGAACATGACCATTGGCATCGCGCGCCGTGAACAAAGGCAACGGCGCTCCTGAACTCGGCGCAAAATGCCAATTATCGGGATTGGTATCCGTCAAATCCCACTTCCACAAATTACCAAACAGGTCTCCCGCAAATACACTGTCGACAATAAAATCGCCGTTCGCATCCACTAATGCGGGTGTCCACAAACCATTGGGACGACCTTCAGCCAATGGGTCCTCGTTCACGCCCACCTGAGTGTTGAATTTTTTAATTAATGTTCCTGTTTCAATGTCGACGACAAACAACACCGCGTCACCCGACAGGGAGGCGAGACCATCGCCATGCGTATTATTAACACCACTGCCAAACACAACGGCCCAACGCCCATTCGCCAATCGACCAATCGCGGGTTTCCCAAAGGTAAACCCAAGGTCAGGATCCGTAAACTCCCAAAGCACAATGTCTTTCGCCCGACTTTCCGAAAAACGATCAGGATCAGTCACATCCAGCGCGTAGATACTCTGACCACCCGCACCCAATCCGCCCACTAATACCGTTCGCCAACCCGAAGCCTGCCCGTTCGATTGCTGCGAGAAATACACATCTTCCGCCACAGGCGGCCCATCTACAAAAAATTTATGGGCATACCACGGCTGCGCCAAGCTACTTAAACGATCAAAAATACCGGCAGGTACATACGCCAATAACTCTTTTCCTCCATCACCACCCGGCGTAGCCTGAAAACCATGCAACATGCCCCCATTACTACCCATGTACACCATAGGCGTACGGGCGATGCGTTTATATTCTGAATAAGGCTTAGCATTTTCTGCTGCGCCTACCCCCCAGTTGTCTGGATAACGTCGACCCGGCGCCCCCACGTACAAGGGATCAGAATTCACCACATCCGCTAACACATGCGTACGAACCCGAAAACCAATTTGTTCCGGTAACACCCCCGCATTCGACGACTCAAATTGACGATCCCCACGCAAATAATTGACCAAGGCCTCACCATAATCGGACAGATCTTGCGCCTCTCGATTCACCAACAACGCATTCACCTGCTCAGTACTCATCTCATCAGCGTCAACAGAGAGGGGATCCGTTGGCCACCGAAACGGTATGCCACGCCCGGTGTCCGATCGAGCCGTCAACACCACACGCTGATTAAAATCAAGTTGATCAAGTTGCTGCTGTGCTGTCCACAGCGTCTGTTTCGGTACACCAGTACTGGGATCAACATTAAAAGCTTTCAATTCACCGGACCAACTCTCCGCATTGTACGACGCAGCAAAAATCAGCGTATCCGTGGAAATACTGCCTGCGTTTACCGTCACAGAGGTCGCACTGTTCGTGCGCGAAGTAATGCTGTTGATGGCTTTGAATAAACCCGAACGCACTTCCGCCGGCGTCCGTGCCGAAATAAAAGCGCCTCGACTGTTGTAGGCCGCGTGCCACAAGTCATCAATTTTGGATGGGCGAACATTCAAGGGATCACCCCAATTACCGGCTTCACGCAAAAACGGATTGGGCCAACCATCTCGATCGGTATCCGTTAATCGACCTTCAACACCAAACGCTAAGGTAAACGTCACCATGTGTTGTGTGGTTTTGTTATCGCAAACCGCATTGGGCGCTGACGCATCGCAACGCGAATCAACCGGCACATCATCGGGTAAAGAACTCAAATCGTGGTTGTAATAATAATGAGCCACGTCGGCTAGGGTTTTCGCATAACCATCCCCATCATTATCATTAATGAGCGCACCGGGTTCACCCACATTCCAATACCCATCGGTTAAAAGCAAGGCAAAACTTTGCTGACATCGAGACGTATAGGGATTGGCGAATCCCGGTAATTGCCCACTGAAATATTCACCAACACGCGCCAAAGCTGGACGCAGCGGGGTCCCAAAAAGCTGTTGTGGATAACGATAGGTTCGTTGCAATAAATCACTATTATGCTGGCTAAAATTATCATTGGGTCCGGGAAACGGCACAAACAAATTGCCATAGTTGTTGATCATGCTTGCGCCGTACCGAATACTGGGCACACTGCGCACCACGGACGCCACAGCCATCGGTGGCACAAATGCACGTCGTCGGTGGTATTGATACCAATTCGCAATATTCTGTCGAACCGCATCCGGTGTGCGTCCACCTAGAACATCCGTCAACGAAACCGGAGAAACGCTCGCGCCCATGCACGATTTATAGGGTGGACTTTCCAAATGTGCCGAACCACTGCACACCGAAAAAGGCCCCTTGTACTCAATACGTTCAGCGCGAATGGCATTGGCTGTCACCGTCACCACTACGTGATCATCCCAGAGATCAACGTGACCATTTGCCCCAGCGACATAGCCGCCAGCCCCTGGACGCGAACCTGAAAAGCCCGCCGAATCAACCGGCACAATATATTGAAATCCACCTGAACCCGCCAAGTCCCGCGTTAACGCGTAACCGGGTAAATCCGGATGCGGATGAGACCGCGCCTGTCGAAAATTCGCATTTGGTAAACCCGGCCAGGGTTCATAATTTTCTGCCGGATCGTAATACAATACGTTAACCGCTGAACTCAGGACGCGCCAATCCCGTTTGATCACGCCTCGATTAACATTGATACTGGCATCCTCACAGGTACCTCGCACATTATCACTGTTATTATAAACGTGGCGTATCGTCACCCCCAGTGGACCAGCGTTGCTTAAGCCCACCCCCTGGCAACTGTCGCCCGCCGCATCGGTGT
>JARRRL010000100.1:0-9791 GCA_037380725.1 Gammaproteobacteria bacterium
CCACCGTTTGCAAACGCGCCCGCAGCGCTTTGCTCAAATTTGTCATGGCTTCAAAATCAGCCAATCCCTGATAATGGATCCACTTCATAAGCTGATGCGCACGAAACCGTTTTTCACCAATTTGGTCAAAAAAAGCTTCAAGCCCCGTGCGCGTCAATCCCAACACATTGACCCGATCCGTCGACTTTTCTGTCAACTTCTCTGTCAACTTCTCTTCGGACGCTCTCTCCGTCGAAGACAGTGATGGTGATGGTGATGGTGATGGTGCCGCACAGACCGATGCATGCGGGTCACGCCGTGGTGTCTCATGCGTCATCATCATCCCCTTATTTTTTATGGAGTTCGAGTTCGTTTATCGTCTTATCTCAAACGCGGGCACGTGCCTATTTGACCAAAAAAGTACTCGATTTCACGACTGGCCGATGACACCGAGTCAGAACCATGCACCGCATTCTCATCAATCGTCTCAGCAAAGTCAGCCCGGATTGTACCCGCCGCTGCTTCTTTCGGGTTCGTAGCACCCATCAAGTCACGATTCACCGCCACCGCATTTTCCCCTTCCAGCACCATGGCGACCACCGGACCGGATGTCATAAATTTCACCAAATCTTCGAAAAAGGGACGCTCGCAATGCTCAGCGTAGAAACCACCCGCTTTATCGTCATCCAACTGCAGCATCGTTGCAGCCACAACACGCAAACCCGCTTTTTCAAAACGACTGATAATTTCACCAATCACATTCTTGGCTACAGCATCAGGCTTAATAATCGAAAGCGTCTTTTCAAGGGCCATGTTCAATCCTCTGTATTAAATATCAATTTAAGTTTAAACCAGAAAAATCAGAAGTTTATATTAAAAGCTTCTATTAAAAAAAGGGCGCGTACCGCCCCCCGCTCACCAATCCCGATGACACGACCTGATGACACGATATGCTGTGAACCCAGCATTATACTGAACAAGATCGAGAAGAGCCAATCCAATACCGTAAGCACAATACCGTAAGCAGCCACGCACTAAGTACGTCCAACATCGGCACCTCCCTCCTCGCCACGCAGTTTACCCACAACCGCCACAATGTGATCAGCCGCCGCAAGCATCTGCGCCTCATCGGTGAAACGTCCAAAACTCAATCGAATGGTGCTGGCCGCCAAAGTCCGCTCAATCCCACAAGCCAGCAGCACGTGTGACGGATCCAGCGTCACCGAATTGCACGCCGAGCCACTCGACACCGCAATATCTTTCAACGCGATCAGTAACGATTCTCCCTCGACGCCCCGAAAACCAAGACTCAAAATCGAAGGCACCACTTCCGCCTCTCCGCTGTGCAACACCCAATCGGACAAAGACTGTAAGCGCGCCAGAAACATCGCTCGCAAACCTTGAAAGCGGGTCCGCTCTACCGAATACGACGTTGCCGCTATCGAAAACGCTTCCGCTAAACCAACCACTTGATGCAAGGCCACCGTACCCGGTCTCACGCCCCGCTCATGACTACCGCCCTGCATCAAGGGAGTTAAAAATCCCCGCGTGCGCGATCCGCAAACCAACACACCCACCCCCTTAGGCCCATAGGCCTTGTGCCCCGAAAACGACACCAAATCGGCCCCCCACGCGGACACATCGACAGGCGCTTTGCCCAGGCTTTGCGCCGCATCAACATGAAAAAACACATGCCGTTGCCGACACAATTGCGCCAGGGCTTCAACTGGATTGATCACACCCAATTCGTTATTCACGTGCTGAATGCTGACAAACACCGTGCTGTCTTCCAGCGATGCCGCCAGAGACTCAGCTGAAATACGCCCGTGCGCATCGGGCTTCAAGACCGTCAATCGAATGCGACCCGCATCCGCCCAGTGCTGTAATGTGTTTAAAACCGCTTTGTGTTCGGCAGCACCCGTGATGGCATGTGGCAAGACGTTTTTTTCTGAACACCCCTTTTCTCCTGAACACTCCTTTTCTCCTGAACACCAATGGGGCGTCGTTAATCGGCCTTGGATTAACGACTCCAAAGTACCCGTAATCGCTAAATTGATCGACTCGGTGGCCCCGGACGTAAAGTACACCCCTAACGGATCGCAGCCCACCGCATCGGCTACGCGCACTCGAGCTGCTTCCAGCTGCTCTTGCGCCAACCAACCGTAACGATGCGTGGCCGCCGACGAATTACCAAAATTGACTTCATGGTCCATAAAAACCAGCATGGCGTCCCGCACTCGAGGATCCAAGGGCGTTGCGGAGGCGTAATCAAAGTACGCGGGCAAAGTGGAAAGGGGGGACGGTGGCGATGACATCATGAACCTCTGTATTTTGTTGTCTCAATTTTCAGTATCAATTTTCAAAGATGCGGTTTGTTTATTAACAGCTGTCAAAAGGCCACGCAGCAAACTGACTTCCATTTCATCCATGTGCAAGCGCTGGAACAAACGACGAAAACGACGCATGGCCTGGCGTGGATTAGCGGGGTTAATAAACCCCAGCTCAATCAAGGTTTCATTTAAATGCACCAAAAATCGCTCGGTATCGGCTTGGGTCGCCAACGGAACATCCCAATCGACCTCAGCCAACGGTAAACGCACAGCGTCTGTGTTTGTTTGGGATTTGGACACGGTTTCGAGAAACGCTTGCCGAATTTCATACGCCACAACTTGTACCGCCATGGCCACATTCAGCACGCCGTATTCCGGGTTCGCGGGCACACTCAAGTGATAGTGGCACTGATCCAGCGCCTCATTATCCAAACCCGACGCTTCACGACCAAACAAGATCGACACGCGCTGCCCGGGGGACAATTCCCGAATTAAACGAGCACACGTTTTCGGTTCCAACTGGGGGGTGGGTATACGTCGATTTCGCGCACTGGCGCCAATTACAATCGTGCTATCACCAATAGCCGACGGCCAATCATGCACCACCCTCGCACTCGCTAACAGGTCAGTTGCCCCCGAGGCTAACCACGTTGCCTCTTCATGCGGGAATCGATCTGGCGCTAATAAACACAACTTGGTTAAACCCATGGTTTTCATAGCACGCGCTGCCGAACCAATATTCCCAGGGTGACTGGTGCGCACCATCACCACCTGTACACGCGCAAGCCAATCCGCCAAAGGATCTCTATTTTCCTCAGTATTCACCGCTCGTTTAGACTCAGATATGTCAATTTGATTCATGGACTCTCCCGTAGCCAACGCTTTATCGCCAACGCTTGCAGACACGTTTTTATTTGTATGATACCAATGCACGAACCAAGCGTCTTTTTACACACAAGCGTAAACACAAACTCGGCATCTGCAGAAAGACCGTTCGATTCCAGAAAAATCTACGATATACTCCTTACTCAGCAAACCGCCTTTTAACGTAATCATCTTACTTTACATAACCACACTTCACGTAACCACACACTTCACGTAACCACACGCTGCCAGGAGGCACCATGAGCACCTTAAGGATATCACTGCCTATTTATTTAGTGGTTTTAACAATACTGTTAATCAACGCATCCAACACATCCGCCCACACCACGATCGCCCAAAAAAACTCCCCGGTTGATTTCGCAAGCAGAACTGAAATCGAAGGCAGCAGCTCTGTGTTTAACGACATCAGCATCGGGCACGGCTGCTCCGCAGCGAACTCTCCAGTCACTCAGCCCGTTATCGCCCTGTCAGTCGTATTTCCTAACAGCGCCACCGCCATCAGCACCATCGACGATACGATTGTTGACCTCGCCGAACACATCGAAGGCAACGCCATAATGTCCCCGAAGCCCGTTCAGGATAATCGTATTTTTCAGAGAATTTCTGTAAAACGAGGCGAAGTCCCCACCTTTGAGCATCATGGAACACGCAGCGACGATGCGCGCGCCTTTCATTACAACAAAGGTTACCTGCAAACGGACCTCAGCGGTCTTCTCCCTTTTCAGGCCTCATTCCCTCAATTTAAAGCCACTTCTTGCGCGACCAGTCTCAAAATCAACCTGGCCATTGCAAACTATTGCACCCGATCAATCCGGGACGCAGACAGAGCCGATATTTGGATAGGAACGCTGACATCCAAATTCGATGATGAAGCGGTTGTCTCCGTCGGATTCTGGCCATCACTCGTCGTTAAACGTGACCTAGAAAATAACCCTTTACCGCTGAGCTGCAACGACGAAGTACAAGTGGTCGTCACCCCGTCCAACGAAGACATCGATCGCTACTTACCCATCAATGGCTTTTGGCCCGGTGCTGTTTTGCCTGGCACCTCCGCCCCAAGCCTTCCCGGTTCGACTCCAGGCCCAAACTCTGTACCCAGATAATACCGGCGAACGCCAGCACTCGCACAAGCTGGCGTTCGCTCCTCACATACGCTGAGGACATTGAATACCCAATAACAACAAGCCTCGCTCCAACACCAATTTGGTCGCCGTACACAACGCTAAACGCGCTGCTTGTAAGCGAACGCTGTCCGCAGCGGCAATGGGACACTCCGCATAAAAGCTGCTGAATAACTTGGCTAACTCGTACAAATACGCACACAGCACATTGGCTTTCAACTGGTCTGCGGCTCGAAACAGGACGCCATTGAACTCATTGAGCTTCACCAACAGCGCCAATTCCTGCGTCGACACCATCTGATCCCAATCTGGATCGGCATCCGTTTTTATTTTTTTGAGTAAGGCATTAATACGTGCCACCGCGTATTGCAAATACGGCCCCGTTTCCCCATCCAGACACAACCACTCGCTCATATCAAAAACAATTTTACGATTATTATCAAAGCGGATCATGCCGTATTTAATGGCGCTATTTGCAATCTGGCGTGCGGTGACGGCAATTTCTTCATCCGACCAATCACCGCGATATTTCTCTAAGTAATCGCAAACGACGGCGGCTTCCATGTTATGAATGAGCGTCAGCAAAGGCACCACATTACCGCGACGGGAACTCATGGCACCATTGGGCAATTCCACCATTTCGTAGGGCAAGTGGTAACACGCAGTGGCGCGCTCAAAACCGAGTTTTTCCAGCACTTTAAACACCTGCTGAAAATGAAACGTTTGTCGATTATCCACCACGTATATCGATCGCTCGACACCATATTCCTCAAATTTCTGGCGCGCCAAGGTGACGTCTTTTGTGGCGTACAAGCCCGTCCCATCGGATTTCACCAACAAACAAAAGCCGAGCTTATCCGCTTCCAAATTCATACCGATGGCACCCTGATCCATGACCAGTTTGCCCGCTGCATGCAGTTCATGCATGTACGCCACCGACGGCGCGTCCATCTCCGATTCAAAAAACCATCGATCAAAGGTGACATCCGCCCAGGCGTACACCTCACGCATCAAATCCAATGACCATTGTCGCGTCTCGCGCCACAAGGTAAAAAACTCCCCTTTACCGGCATGGATTTGCTGCAAAATTTCAGTTAATTGTTCTCGGTTTTGTGCCTCTTTTTCGGTGCCTTTCTCCGCGTCCAACTGGGCGGTTCCCGCCACGTACATACGGGCCAACCACTCCCCTCGGTTTTCGGTGGGCAAGGGACCGCGATGTTGGTACGCGATGTACCACAAACACTTGGCCACATGTGTGCCCACGTCTCCCGGATACGTTACCGCCAAAACCGTATTCCCCACGTAACGGTTTATTTCAACTAACGCGTTGCCGAGACACAAATTACGCATGTGCCCAACGTGCAGCTCTTTGTGCGTATTGGGCTGCGAGTACTCGATCATCACGCGTGTTGGTGTTTTCGTCAGCGTTTGCTGAAAAAAGTGCCCCGCGCAAATGGGTTCAATCAAAAGCTGACCATACGCCGACAGTTGAAACACCACATTCACATAAGGTCCAGCAGCGCGCACTTGCGCAATCACGTCATCGGTCTCGAGGTGATCCACCAGCTTGAGCGCAATCGCAGGCGGTGCCTGGCGAAGTGCTTTCGCAAGAGAAAAACAGGGAAACGCGTAATGCCCCATGTTCAATTGGGGTGCCGGCGACAGCAGCGCAGCAATCTGTTCAACAGACAGCTCAGAACACGCCATGGCCTGCAGTCCGGTGGCAATTCGCTGGGCTAAGTGGTTAACCAGGGGGTTGTGCAATCGTTCTTGCATAATCGAAATCGGTCTCAAGCTGATCAATGAAACAAAAAAGAGGACAGCGATTGTACCATATCAAACGGGTCAAGCCGCTCAAGTACCCGACCGAGGTCCAAAACGCACAAAGGAGTAACACGCGACTACGAAACCGAGCGCAAACAGCGCGGCAGACACCATGCCAGGTCTAAGCCCCCAGAATGCGTCCACCCCCGGCACCACAAAAGCCACGATACCCGCCAAAATCAGACCCGAAATCCAACGTCGTACACGCGTACGCGCCTTTTGCTCCGCATACACTTTTTCGTCTACGTTTTCGTCTGCGGCTGGCTCAAGCGCATCACCGCGACCCTTATTTGTCATGTTTGCCTCTCTTTTCAAAGCCGAATCGCAGGTGTACTATATTTATATACAGTCGACCTAAGCCAAGCGTTTCTTGATTTTTCTGATGGTTTTATCAACATCTCAATCAAGGTTATTCAGCGTCTCCTCGAACAGGACCGAATATGAACATGAGCACTCACGACGCCACCCCCGACAAGGATCACACCGCTCCACCACCCCACCCTTCTCTCTTACAACGTAAAATCATTCACTTCGACATGGACTGTTTTTACGCTGCCGTGGAAATACGTGATAACCCGCAGTGGCGCGGAAAACCATTGATCGTCGGCGGTGCTCCGGATTCGCGCGGTGTCGTGTGCACCGCAAGCTATGAAGCACGCCGTTTCGGTATTCGCTCTGCCATGCCCTGCGCCACCGCAAAGCGGCTCTGCCCTGAGGCCATTTTCATCGTACCGCATTTCGAAAAGTATCACGAAGCTTCACAACACATTCGCCTCATCTTTGCGCAATTCACCGATCAAATTGAGCCGCTATCTTTAGATGAAGCTTACCTCGATGTCACCCAGAACACCCAAGGTCTGTATGCCACAAAAATCGCCCGACTGCTTCAACGTGACATTTATCGCGCCACTGGCTTAACGGGATCAGCGGGTGTTGCCCCGAACAAGCTGGTCGCCAAAATTGCCTCAGACTTCCGCAAGCCCTGCGGATTGACGGTGGTCCCACCGCACGACGTCACGCCCTTTATGCGTGACCTTCCCCTACGTAAAATCGCGGGGGTTGGGCCCGCCAGCGAAAAAAAGCTCCATGCTATGGGATACGTCCGATGTCAGGATTTGTGGCATTGCGAACGTCAGGACTTACAAGCGCAATTGGGTAAACGAATGGGCGATTGGCTACACGATCGCTGCCGGGGCATCGACACACGCCCCGTTCAAACCCAACGCCAACGAAAATCCATTGGCAAAGAAGACACCTTTTCGAAAGACGTGACAAACGGCGACACACTTCGAGACCGCCTGTCACACATTGCCACTCAAGTCGCCACACGACTGACACAGAAAAAAATGACGGGGCAAACCATCACCCTCAAAGTGAAATACAGTACGTTTCAGCAAATCACCCGCTCCATCACACTGCCTAGGCCCATCCACGATGCCAATACGATTCATCAAACCGCCATCCAATTGCTCGAACGGACCGCTGTGACAACACAGCCTGTGCGTTTGATTGGCATCTCGATTTCCAAACTGTCATCCTATATGTTGCCCATCGACAACGAACAAAGCAGGTCCACACAGAGCGATCTGTTTGCTAATACGCCTTCGCCAAAATCGCGCGACGCGCACACATCTCGCCCGTAAACACACAGGGACCAGGCCGTTCTTCTCCATTGAGTGGATAGCAACGGTGTGTCAATTTGTATTGTTTCAAGCGTTCTTCCAGCTGTTCATCTTCTTTGCAATACACCAATGCAAAACCACCGTGTATCTCTGGCTTTGCCTCATTTTGTGGTCGGAAAAACGCTTCCAGTTCTTCTAGTGTATCGATTTCACGGGTATGAGACGTTCGGAATGCCAGAGCGCGCTCATACAGACCCTCGTGCATCTCATCCAAAATTTGGGTCACACTTTCCAAAAAGGCGGCGCGACTCATACTGGTTTTGACTTTAACAGCCTGGGGCCAATTTCCAAACGTATTGGCACCCCTTTTTTGACCATCTGCCACGATTTCTCACCACCACGCAGATCTCGCGTATCCACCTGCACCGCCAGTCTATGATCGTGATATCGAATCTGGCGCAAGCTGTTGGCTAAATCCTGACAGTACGCCAGCACCTCTTCGCGTTCCGACTCATTGCGGTAAATCGGCAAGATACCCACTTGTGCGGGTGCCACACGCGGCGGCAACACCAAACCATCGTCATCACTGTGCGTCATGATTAAGCCACCAATCAGACGCGTGGAGACCCCCCAAGACGTTGTCCACGCAAACACCTGTTCACCGGCTTCATTCTGGAAGCTGATGTCCATGGCTTTGGCAAAATTCTGCCCGAGAAAATGTGAGGTCCCGGACTGAAGCGCCTTGCGGTCTTGCATCATGGCTTCGATGGTTAAGGTGCGTACGGCACCAGGGAAACGCTCATGCGTTGCTTTTTCACCTTGAATAATGGGTATCGCCATATAGTTTTCAGCTAAATCGGCGTACACCTCAAGCATACGTTCCACTTCGGCCACCGCTTCGGCCTCCGTAGCATGCACAGTATGCCCCTCTTGCCACAGAACATTTCACTGGTTGGTCGCACGACTAATGGCTCTTCCAAGGGTCCAGCAGGGACTAAACCATGGCCATCCGGTGCCGTTTCCAAGCGATGGTGCGTAACCACCGCGCACTCTTTCGCAAACCCTTGCACATGTTTGGCCTCCTTTTCCATGAAGCTCAAGGGGATAAACAAAGGAAAATAGGCATTCACGTGCCCCGTGTCTTTAAACTTCTGATCCAAAATACGCTGCATGTTTTCCCACAATCCATAGCCCCACGGTTTAATCACCATACAGCCACGCACCACGGCGTTTTCAGACAGCTCTGCTGCCTTAATCACCTGTTGATACCATTCGGAATAGTCTTCTGCCCGTGTGGGCTGGATTGCAGTTTGATTTTTTAAAACGCGCATCATTACAGCGATTTCATTGAAAGCTTGATCATATTTTGATCTAATCAATCGCCATCTCATTTCTTCATTCGGATTCTAACAGATTCAAACCAAAGCGTGATGGGATACCGTAATGGGATACATAGTCGTAACTCATTTGTTACAGCGTACAAAAAAAGCGAATCTCAAACCCTGACACTAATGAGGCACGACCATTGAGCTTGTCAACCTAGCCGCAGCTCAGCAGAAACAGTCGCGCTCACACTGATCAAATTTTGACATATGATTCGAAATCATGGCCTCCTGTTGGTGACACCGTTCCTGGGTCAGGAAACAAAACAAGAGGAGGATTGATACACCGTACAGAGAGTAGCGTCGCCGACAACAGGCCCACCGGCACGGATATTGTCGCTTTAAGCAGACAGGGCATGAATCTGTTAAGCTTCTCTGAAGCCATCGCTAACCCCGTATTTGTCTTTGTTAGCCACAACCGCAACGGCTACGCCTTCCTAAACCACGACTTCAACATTCTGAATTCTGAGCGTAGGCGCATTCGACACACTGGAATGGGAAAGTGCATCGAACGAATTTTGGAATGGTTTCACGGTTGGCGTGCAAGGTACTGCTGCTGAAGTGTTTCCCAATAACCCTCCAAGCACTGTTTCAGAACCGATGTCATTGGCTTTGTTTGACTTAGGATTAGCAGCATTGGTCGCACGA
>JARRRL010000101.1:0-13777 GCA_037380725.1 Gammaproteobacteria bacterium
TTTAAAGGCAAGGCGCGTTGCACACAATGCCACGATGGCGCTAATTTTACGGACCACAGTGTTCACAATATTGGTTTAAACAGTCAGGATTTGGGTCGAGGTGCGGTGGTGGGGGACGCGTCATTCAATAAAGCCTTTAAAACGCCTGGTTTGCGTAATGTGGCGTTAACGGCTCCGTATATGCACGATGGTTCAGAGCCCACTTTGTTGGATGTGGTGGAATTTTACGATCGAGGAGGCGATGCGCGCGCGGGGATTTCATCATTGATACAACCTTTACATTTGACCAATCAAGAAAAAGTAGATCTGGTGGCTTTTTTGGGCGCGTTGACGGATCCCGTAGAGCTTGAACGCCCTTGGATACCCGAGTGAGGTCAGCGGGTGGTGAAATGGCGTCTGTGGTTAATGAGTGGAGCGGAGCATAACGTGTGTGTAAAAACAAGGTAAGTCAATCGATGTTGCTGTGGGGTCTGCTTGTGTTGGGGTTATGGGTGATGCGAGTGGGTGTTGCTGAGCCCTTGCCTCAATTGCCAAAGGGAGAGGCTGAACCGTATCGACAACCGGTTTTTGCGGTGCCGGAAGCCTTACACGAAGACATGGCCGATTATCGACATCGATTTAATCGCGTATCGGCCATCAGTTATTCCGCACTCCATTGGAATCATTTTGTCAGTATTTTTGCCGCACCGAACGGCGCGGCGACGGTGTACCGCAACAATTTTAAAGAGTATATGACTCTGGTGGAGCGCGAAGACGATGGTGATGATTACGAGCCCTCATTTCAACAGTATCCCGTTGGCACGGTCTTTGTAAAAGAACATTTTATTTCTGAAGGTGGGCATGCGGGGAACCCCACGCAACTGTCTGTGATGAAAAAACATGCAGCGGGATATGATTTTTCAGGTGGAGATTGGGAGTACATTCAAATTGGTTTTTCTGGAAAAGTGATGGCGCGTGGCAACTCAGAAAACCCGGTTGTGAAGGCCTTATGCTCCAATTGTCATAGTAATATTGCGAATCGCGATTATGTGTTTTCTTTAAATTATCAAGAAATTCGATGATCGAAATTCGATGATGGCAATCCCAGCGCAGATGGATGTCTGTGTCAACGGTACGGTAGGGAGCGGGAGTGAGCGATGAAAAAGGCGATGATGATGAGCTCAAGGCGTCGAGGCGTGATCGGTGGCCTGTACGCGGTTTTAATGGGCGCGATCGGTGTAATGAGTGCGAGCAGTACTGTGGCGCAAGCGGATTCCATTGTGGCGCGCCTGTTTTTCGATAAAAAACCACCTCGTGTTGGGGTGATGTATGCCGTCGATGGGAATCAGTCAACGATTACGAATCAGAAGATCGATCAGAAAGAAAAGCAATTTGATCAAGATCTTTATGTTATTTCACCGGGTGCCGCGGTGACACTGAGGAATTCCGATAGCATCGATCACAATATTTATGCGCGAGGCAGTGAGCAAGCACCGGGGTTTGACGCGGGATTGATGTCTCCAAATAAAGAAAAAACGATGAAACTGGATTGGCAGGCGCCGACCTTTGAGCGTTTGAGCTGTAAAATTCACCCCAAAATGCGCGCCTATGTGGCGTCCATACCCACCGATCACTTTGTGAGTATGTTGTTTAAGCGGGAAGGCCTGGACGAATCCTACTCGTTAACGGTGGACGCCAGTACACACGCGATTGGCTTGTTGTTGCTTGGGTATGAGCCTGTCGAAGTGACACTGAATAACGGGGAGTCGATGGAAGTTGAACTCAAGAAGCGAAATCAAGTGAGTGGTAAGGTAGTTTTTTCTCGACAATAAATGTTGTCGGACTTGCAAGGACCCGCATCATCTTTACTCTGAGCAGGATTAATTTGTGATGGCATTTTTTGCACAGATGAAGTTGAAAGTCCATCAGCGTGTGCTGCTGTCGTTCCTCGTTGTGGCGATATTGGTGCTGTCTTACGTTGTAGAATCCATTTTAACGATGACGGTTTTGAATCGAGATTTTCACGCGTTGACGAATGCGGTCGTTCCGTTGAATCGACACAGTGTCAATTTAATTAACTTGTCCATTGATTTTCAACAACTCATGCAGCGCATTAATCAATTGCAAGACGAGCAGACGATTCGCACACTCAAGCTGGAGGCTGAGCAGCGTGTGGGTGAACTGCAGCGTATTGTGCAAACGATCCGTCGGTTGAACGTAAACGTTGATGATGTGTCAATGATGCTGACAGACATGGAAGCAAAACTGGGCCAATTGAGCACTTTGACGCAAACGTTGCTGGATGGCAAACACCAAACCTTGGCGCTTAATGCGCTTATTCCGGATCAGTTAGTGCGTTATGCCAGAGCACTTGATGATATGAAGCAATTCATGATGTAGGCATCCGAAGACAGAGATGTTGATATTTCCACTGAGGTATATGTGGTGGTGGACAGTGTTACGAAGCTGGGTAAAGACATGAACCAAATCAGTTTCAGCCCAACTTCCGAATTGGTGCGCTCAACGCACAGCGTTATTCAGAAACGTTGGGAGAAGGTGGTCGATGTGATGAGCGCCTTGCAGGCAGCGGATGAATTGTACAGCGACGATTGGGATAGTGTGCTGGATGCGTACCATATTCTGCATCAGGCGCTGACGGAAACGGGTTATTTGCTTGATAACATTCAATCGCTTGCTGATGCAACGGACGCGTATCAACAGGATTCGCTTCATGCCCAACATCAATTAAAGGACTTGACCGACACGATACAAAAACTGAATCAAGGCGCTCAACTGTTGATGGTTGAAGCCAGCGATGATATTGGGTCGATGTTGGCGGACAATCGATTTATCAGTGTGGGGATGTCTGTGTTGGTGTTCAGTTTGTTGGTGGTGGTGGGCTACGGTTTGCTACGCAGTATTAAACGTCCTCTGATGGCGTTTAAAGCTTTTGTTGAGCAGGTTGAGGAAGGCGACTTGACGCGGGTGTTGCATCTCAATTCGGGCGATGAGTTCGAGGAGGCGTCCGTAAAATTGAATTGTTTAACCAAACGACTGAATCTCGTTATGTCGAAAATTGGGTTCCAAGCGAACGATGTCATCAGCACGACGGATTACGTGATGCAGTCCAGTGAGGCTTTATCCGATGTATTGAATCAACAGATCCAGGCGGTGTCTGAGATTAATCAGATCATGCAAACGCTCAATACATCGGGTGCGCGTGTTCGAGATAACGTTGAACAAACACATCAGCGGATCGATGAGGTGTCTCAATTGACCACGCAAGCGGTGCAGGAAGCGCGTGATTCATCGTGTACGATGAATGAATTAAAGCAACTGCTGACGCAAACCCGTGGCCATGTGGAGCAGTTGGTGATTGATATTCGCGATATACATGGTATGACGAATTTGATCGGTGATGTTGCCAAACAAACCAACCTGTTGGCGCTGAACGCCGCCATTGAAGCGGCGCGGGCGTCGTCGCATGGTAGCGGGTTTGCGGTTGTGGCGGAAAAGGTGCGTGAATTGGCCAACAGTGCGAACGAAACCACGAATTTGATCCGCAATCGTATCGAGCAAATTGTGATTCAGAGTACCGATTCTAAAGAATCGGTTGAACGGTGCTACGCGATTGTTGAAAAAGTGTATGAGCGATTTATTGTGACAGATGGCATCATGAATAATATTGATAAAGCCACCAATGAGGTGTCCACGTTTACGTCTGAGGTGAGCGAAACGGCAGAAGCGCAGTTCCAGCATATTAAATCGACTGGGGTGAGCTTGGACAGCATTGCGGCATTGGCGCACAGCAACGTGGAAACGTTTAAGGGCATTCGGTCTACCATGATGGGCCTGGGGCAGGTATCCAGCTCGTTGAAGAAAGAGGTTGAATATTTTAAATACCAAGACGGGTAGATGGGGACGCTGTTAAATGATATCAATTTGGGAATATCCGTATGTGTGGTATCAGTGGAGAAGTTCGTTTTGACACTCAGCCTGTGGAGGTGGAACGTCTAGAAAAAATGAATGCCGCTTTGGTATTACGGGGACCAGATGACGGTGGCATTTTTTCTTTGGGGTCGCGTGGTTTTGCTCATCGACGCCTTAAAATTATGGATTTATCTTTGCAATCACAGCAACCGATGCTGGATGTTTATTTGGGTTTGGGTGTTGTGTTTAACGGTGCCTTGTACAATCACCGTGCTTTGCGTGCTGAATTGGAGTTAATGGGATATCGTTTTTTCTCGAGCGGTGATACGGAAGTCATTCTCAAGGCGTATCACGCGTGGGGGATCGATGGGGTCAAGCGTTTCGATGGCATGTTTGCGTTTGCGTTGTGGGAGCGTGACAGCGGCAAAACCATTTTGTGTCGAGATCGTCTGGGTATTAAACCCTTATATTTCACGCACGATGCGCGACGATTGCGATTTGCGTCGACGCTGCCTGCGCTGTTGGCGGCCGGTGATGTGGATACGCATATTGATCCACGGGCGTTGAATTTCTATTTGAATTTTCATGCGGTCGTGCCAGCGCCGTACACGATTTTAAGCGGTATTCAAAAGTTGCCGCCCGCTTCGTATGCGGTGCTGGAACCGGATGGGCGCCTGCAAACGCATAGCTATTGGTCGCTGTCTTTTATGCAGCAGGACACCGCGTCTTTGACAACGTTTGAGGCGTATCAGGAAGCGTTGCTGGAAGCGCTGCGTGCGGCGGTTCGTCGTCGTTTGGTGGCGGCGGTGGATGTGGGGGTGTTGCTGTCTGGGGGGGTGGATTCGAGCTTGCTGGTTGGGTTAATGGCTGAAGCGGGCGTTGAGCGACTCAAAACCTATTCGGTGGGTTTTGAAACCGTTAACGGCCTGAAGGGCGATGAATTTACCTATTCAGATCTGGTTGCGCGGCATTTTGATACCGATCACCACAAGATATCGGTGTCGTCTGAGGCTTTGTTGTCCGCTTTACCGGATGCGATTACCGCGATGTCTGAGCCCATGGTGAGTCACGATTGCATTGGCTTTTATCTGTTGTCACAAGCGGTTTCTCGTACCTGTCGGGCCGTGCAGAGCGGTCAGGGAGCGGATGAGGTGTTTGGGGGTTACCACTGGTATCGAGCGATGGCGTCGAGCGCCCCATTTGAATCCTATCGAAAAGCCTTTTTTGATCGAGATTATAATGAGTACCAGAAAACGGTCAGCGCTGAATACGGTGTGAATGATATTGCGGGACAATTTGTGCAACAGCATTTTGATGCAATTCAAACGCCGTGTGGGATAGATAAAGCCTTGCATCTGGATACGACGGTGATGTTGGTCGATGATCCCGTTAAACGCGTAGACAACATGACAATGGCGTGGGGTTTGGAAGCGCGTGTACCGTATTTGGATCATCATTTGGTGGAATTTGCTGCTCAAATACCGGCGGATTTTAAAGTGAGTGGCGAAGGCAAAATGATTTTGAAAGAAGCGGCGCGTTCGGTGATTCCGGCAGCGGTTATTGATCGACCAAAGGGATATTTTCCTGTCCCCGCGCTCACGTATTTGAGAGGTCATGTGTTAACCTATGTGCAGGACGCATTGACCAATGCGGCGGCTCAGAAAAGGGGCCTTTTTCAGCGTGCTTATTTGAATCGCTTGTTGTCAGCGCCAGAAGAGCATATTACACCATTACGTGGATCCAAATTGTGGCAATTGGGTTTGCTTGAGCTGTGGCTACAAAGTATGAACATATGAATAGGACGTGTAGACACGTTTTTCCTGTATGGTAATTGGAGATATCGTGACGGATCATCGATTGTTGACAACGCAAGCACCCACCTACCAGCGACTGAGGCACTGTTGTACGTAACTGATCCGCATATTGTTCTGGCGCACGCGCCTCAGCAGTTGTTTTTAGACCCCTCTGATACGCTGCGTTTGAATTTATCATTACATCGAACTGAATCGTATACGACGTCTGGTTTTTGGGTACGTCGTGTGATGACTATGAGCGATGCCGAGGCCATTGTACGTATTTATTTGAAACGTCATATGGTGGTGCCGCGCCCTGAATTTATTTATGAACACCGTTTGTCTAAACAGCTGATTTATTGGGTGGCGGAAGATAACGCAACGGGTGAAATTCTGGGTACTGCCATGGGGGTTAATCATTCGCGCTTATTCAATGATCCGTCGATGGGGTCCAGTCTGTGGTGTTTGGCTGTGGATCCGCAATCGCCTCGTCCCGGTGTAGGGATTGGTATGGTGTGTTATTTGGCGCAATATTTTAAAACGCGAGGGTGTGCGTATATGGATTTGTCTGTTTTACACGACAACCGAGAAGCGCAGTGCTTGTATAAGCGTTTAGGCTTCAAAAAATTGCCCACTTTTTCGATCAAGAACAAAAACGCCTTCAACGAAAATTTGTTCATTGGTCCTGATTTTCAGGAAAAACTGAATCCTTACGCGCAAATTATCGTTGATGAAGCGCGGGCGCGAGGCATTACGGTTACGGTGTTGGATGCGGAGGGCGGTTATTTCAAGCTCCGTCGCGGTGGGAAAGAAGTGACGTGCCGCGAATCACTCTGCGATTTGACCTCGGCAATTGCTATGAGTCGTTGCCAAGATAAAGTGTTGACGTATCGTTGGTTATCGCGTATTGACGTGAAAATGCCGACGTACCAGCTCGCCGGTACTCAGCTCGAAAATAAAAAGTTTATGGATGAGTGCGGCGCGATTGTGGTCAAACCGTCTGATTCTGAACAAGGCAAAGGCATTACCATCGGTGTTGAAACGCCAGAAAAATTGGCAGCCGCTGTCACCGAAGCGCAGCGCTACAGTGATCGCGTGCTGCTGGAATCCTATCACGCGGGCGATGATTTACGGGTTGTGGTGATCGGATATCGCGTGGTGGCAGCGGCCATTCGCAAACCCGCTCAGGTTGTTGGGGATGGTAAACGAACCATTCGCATGCTGATCGAAAAGCAAAGTCGTCGGCGGGCTGCTGCAACCGATGGTGAAAGCCAAATTCCCCTTGATTCAGTGACACGAGATTGTGTGCAGCAGAAGGGGTATTCGTTGGATTCGGTTTTGGATGAGGGTCAGATACTGTGTGTACGCAAGACGGCGAACTTGCACACAGGTGGTACCTTGCACGATGTGACCGCGCGCTTGCGCCCGGAAATAAAACTGGTGTCGGAGCAGATTGCTCGGCATTTGGAAATTCCTGTGGTGGGTTTGGATTTTATTATTCAAGATATCACCAATCCAGATTACATTTTTATTGAGGCCAATGAGCGAGTAGGCTTAGCGAACCACGAGCCTCAACCAACGGCTCAGCGATTCTTGGATTTGTTATTTCCCTTATCGATCAGTAGTCGTGAACCTTACGATCACGCTCGATAATTGCTGTTTCTGTCCGTGTGGATAGGATAACGTGAATCGGAAACGAAATGAAAAACAAAACCGAAGTGAAGAACAAAACCGAAGCGAGAAAATCCTGTGGCGTTTAATGCGAATCGGTGTCAACAGATTTTACTGGAATTGCTCGCCATACCTTGTCCGTGTGGTTTTACGGATGAGGTGGTGCATTACATTGCGAATCATTTGAAACACGTGGGCGTAAAGTATGATATTACGCGACGTGGCACGATTCGAGCGAAACTGCCGGGTGGTTCAGACGCCTCCCAGCGCCAGGCGCGAGCCATTGTGGCGCACACAGACACCATTGGCGCTATGGTGTCACGCATCAAGCCATCTGGGCGTTTGGCGCTTGTTCCCATTGGGTATTGGAGCAGTCGTTTCGCAGAAGGTGTGCGTGTGAATGTGTTTTCAGAGAAGGGTGCTTTTCGGGGTACCGTATTACCGGTTCTTGATTGGGGTGTGACACGAGATAGTGGTGTGGATGGCGTACCCGTTGCTTGGGAAAACGTGGAATTGCGGATTGATGAGCTGGTGAGCTCCAGTGACGATGTGCGTGAATTGGGGATCGATGTGGGTGATCCTGTTGTGCTCGATGGGTCGCCTGAATTTTTATCGAATGGTTTTATCGTGGGGCGGCATCTGGATAACAAAGCGGGTGTGGCTTTGGTTCTGGAGCTGTTGTATCAATTGAAGGAGGCAGGCGAAACCCCTTTCGAAGATACCTTTGTGCTGTTTACGATTACCGAAACAGTCGGTGCTGGAACAGGCAGTGCTGTCTTGCCTGAGGTCAGTGAGCTGGTTACCGTTGATTTTGCCTCCGTTCGACCTGAGTGCAGTGTTATGCATCAGCACATTACGATTGCGTCAGCGGATGCGGGTGGTCCGTTTGATTATCACTTAACGGCGCACCTGAAAGCTTTGGCGGAAGCGGAAAAATTACCGCATCATAAAATCGTGTTGCCCGCGTTCCACAATGATGCGGCGTCCACGATAGCGGCTGGTCATGACGTTCGTACCGCTT
Organism: Gammaproteobacteria bacterium; assembly: GCA_037380725.1. Taxonomy (GTDB): domain Bacteria; phylum Pseudomonadota; class Gammaproteobacteria; order Pseudomonadales; family JANQJO01; genus JARRRL01. The sequence goes on from JARRRL010000101.1 coordinate 8,395, forward strand.
TGTTGGCGTATACGGGGGATGCCTCACACAGTCTGGAACGTGTGCACATGGATGCCTTGGCGAATATGATGCACCTGTTGCGGGTGTACGTGCGCAGTGCGCCCACGTTTACCTCGGATACAGAATTGACGACTGCGGAAGCCTTTTCACATCAGATCTCCCGAGTTAACTTGCCTCCATCGCCTACGCCCGTACCCGATATGGCGGATGTCATACAAGTCAAAAAGGTGATGCGTGATGATGCCGCCGATTGATGGGCTCGAATCTGACTTGCAAAAATACTTGCTGGAGATGTTGGCCATTCCGAGTCCAACGGGTTTTACCGATGAAATCAGTCATTATATTTGTGAGCGCTTGAATGAGCTGGGTGTTGCCTACGATCTCACGCGCCGCGGTACAATTTTAGCGCATTATCCTGGAACGCACTCCGCGCCCGCGCGTGCGGTCGTGAATCACATTGATACCATCGGTGCTCAAGTTGCTGCGCTGAAACCCAATGGTCGATTGGCATTAATTCCGGTTGGTACCTGGTCATCGCGTTTTGCAGAAGGTGGGCGTGTAACTATTTTTTCACAGCGAGGTGCTTGGCGTGGGCAGGTGCTACCCTTGTTGGCAAGCGGTCATGCGTTTAATGAACGCGTGGACCAGCTTCCCATAAGTTGGTCGCACATTGAAGTGCGTATTAATGAACCCGTGTATAGCGAAAATGATTTACGCGATCTGGGGGTTCAAGTGGGTGATTTTGTGGCGTTTGATTCAGACCCTGAAGTTTCCAGTTCGGGTTACATCTCGGGGCGGCACATGGATAATAAAGCGGGTGCGGCAGCCTTGCTGATGACGCTGAAAATTCTCCGAGATAAACAGATTGTACCGTTTGTGGATTTGCATGCGATTTTTACGGTTACAGAAGAAGTGGGAACGGGGGCGAGTGCGACTTTACCGGATACGGTGGGTGAATTTGTGGGGATTGATATTGGCCCAGTTGCACCAGGTCAAAACGCGAAAGAAACGGGGGTGACGCTGTGCGCCTTAGATACCAGTGGTCCTTTTAATCAACGCTTGGTGCGTACCTTGCGGAGCTTGTGTCGTGCCCATAGCATCCCACATCAGATGGATATGTTTCGGTATTACTATTCGGACGCGAATTCAGCGATCAAGGCAGGGAATGATGTGCGAGATGCTTTGATTACCTTTGGAACGGATGCTACACACGGTTATGAGCGCACGCACATGAACAGTTTGGTCAGTATTGCGCGATTGTTGGTTTGTTACGCGCAATCGCAGCATGAATGATCAGGTAAATGTGTAGCCGTGGTTGATGTTCTAACTCGACAAGCGGTTCTGCTGTTGAGAGGCCGTTTGCATAATGTTATCAATATGATTCGTGCTTGAAGATATCCTGGGGTCACCATGTTGCGCCGTTCCTCTGCTTGCAAAGGTGCTGTGGCGTGCAACGGGGGTGAGTTTATTCCAAAAAGCAGACGGTGTGCTGAGCGTTGGGCTTGCGGTAGGCTGTGAAGGGATAGCACGATTGCTGTCTAGGCTAGGGCTGCTCATAGTTGTCGTCGACACTCTTCGTTGGTTTCGTTGGTTCGTTAGTGTGATTATTGATATATGGGTTGGCCTGTTTTACAAAAAGCTTGAGTTTAAGATAACGTTTTGATTAACAAGCAACAGCCTCATAAAAATCACGCAGACCATCATCGTAACATTAAATGGCCCAATAGTACAATTGTTTCTATTGAGCTATCGGTGCGCGATTGGTCTTGTGTCGCTTGAGCAGAGCGTTATTTTTTTGATGGGTTTCCTGTTTTATTAAATTGAATTCTGTTTCAGTCGCGTTGCAATAGGCTTTTGATTTCTAATTGTGTAAATGTGTTATTCAATAAGTAAAAACCCAATACACACGTTACGAGCGCGGCGGTGGAAAAACCGTAACCGTAAAAAGAGAGGCCTGCCCGAACGCTGGCCGCCGTCAGTAAGCCATTGCTGAGCAGTAAAGCGATGGTGAGCTGTAAGGCCGTGCGTAGTTGATTTAAGTAAAAGAGCGTATTGAGTTGAGACATGAGCAACATGAGAAAACTCATGCCCATTAAGTCCACACAAAATATAGGGCGATAGATGGGTTCGATGTGCAGTAAATTAAAGAGGGGTTCTGAGTACGTAAACAAAATTAAACTTGTTAATGCTTGTACTTTACAAAGTAGAATCAATCCTTCGCGATAGCTGTTGACTAAGTCCTGTTTCAGTTCAAGCAATTCGTTGAGTGTGGCGTCGGCATTCAAACGTTTAAAGTAGCGTTGGCATTTGGTGGCAAAGTCGGTTTCCGTAGTGAGTAAAAAAATCGCTAAGCCTGGAATAATCGCCACGTTGGCGAGAAAGATCGGTAAATCATAAATTAAGGAAGCGTGAAACCACCCGGCGATGGGTTTGGACAGACCGGGGGAGAGCCAGAATATAAATTTATCGATCCAAATGGCGCTGTTATAGAACAAGCCGCACAACATCAGCCGACGAGTGGTTGGCGTCCAGCGCAAGGCAGAGAAAGACACCGTCAGGTGGCCAGGGTAAGCGCGCCAAATTAAGATCATAAGCAATAAAACAGCAATTAAATGCCCCGACACAAAAGCCAGTAATAGTTGGGTGGGGGAGTGGGAGTCCGCCAACAACACTTGCATGACGATACAGCCATAACTGAACAGTAAAGCAGCGGTCATGGCGCGGTAGGCCTTGATGCTGCTTAAAAAGAGTATGCACACCCAGATGATGCAAAAGATCGGTAACGCCATCGCGCTGAGACAGCGAAACGCCAGCGGCATCGTGTGTAAGCTGGTAGCAAGCCACACGCCGATGGGCATCGAAATCACACTGACGGTGATCACGTTTCCCAATAAATTACCAAAAACGAGGTGCTGTTGCTGCGTGAAAATCAAATCAGCCGTGTACCGGGTGAGCGTCAGTTGAAAACCGCCGCTGATGATCTGCGCGTGTGCAATTAAATACGTGTTGGTGACTAAAAATTGTTGCAGAGATTGACGGCTCATCCCCGCATGAAGACTGATGATCGTCATAATGAGTAGCGTAATAATCGAAAAAATCCAGGGTCCACCCGCGATCACAGCGGCAAAGGATAGCCGACGCGCGTGACCCAGTAAACTGGCGTCTGGAATGCGGTGTTTGAGTTCAAAGCCAATACCCGCCATGCGGTTTGTCCTGTTTTTCGTCTGTGTTAAATTACCGTGGTTTAATACCAAAAAAGGTTGACGGAAATCCCCAGTGGACGAATGGGATGCGCCATTGTTCGGCCTCGGGTCGTGTTGTGTCCGTCGTGGTGTCGCGGGCGCGATGGGAGGCGCTGTCTCTGGCGTTGGCGTACAAGGCGTGATACGCCGAAAGCATGCTGGATTCGGCATAATGCGTTTGAACACGTTGCCGACCGCACTGACCCATTTGTTCGCGCAGCGCGGGGTTGGCGAGTAAGTGCGAGATGGCTTGGGCGCTGGCTTGAGCAGAGGCAATGGGCACAATCAGACCGCAAGGGGCGGGTGCGTTGGCGTCGGGTCCTTCGATCATTTCTCGGCAGGCTCCCACGTCCGTAGCCACGATTGGCACCCCACTGGCCATGGCCTCCAGCAGCACCAAAGGTTGCGCTTCACTGATTGAGGTGAGGGCCAGTACGTCGAGGGTGGGCATGAGCGTTTCGACTTCTTGACTGCCGGTAAAGGTGACGTGATTCGATAAATTTAATAAATCCACTAACATGTGGCACTGTTCCACGTATTCGGGTTGCTCGTCGAGCGGCCCCACAATTTCGGCTTGAACCGTCGGGTGTGACAATCTGACGATGGAGATGGCTTTGATGAATGTGGCGACGTCTTTAATGGAGACAACGCGACCGATGAGTGCCACCCTGGGCGTGGATGTCGCGCGGACCAAATGGTTTTGGCGTGCGAACCGTTCGTGCGCAATCCCGTTGCAAATAACATGTGTTTTCTCAGGCGCGGCGCCTTCGTTAATCTGCAGGCGTCGGCTGGCGGCATACAACGACGTTATGTGGCTGGCTTGGTGATAAGCGGTATGGCTGAGTTGCTCGAAAAAACGGATCCACAATGTGCGAATCACCGATTCGTGCTGGCGATCAAAGACGCAACTTGTGCGACGAGGTGAAGTGAGCCAAGGGGCGTCGTTTAAATCGATGCGACGTTCTCGGGTGTAAATGCCGTGTTCGGTGATGATCAGTGGTCGATCACCGGCTGCACTGAGTATGGCTCCAATAAAGCCAGCGTATCCCGTGGAAATACTGTGATACATATCGGCGGGTCGTGCGCGTTGGGCTATGTGCGCGATGCGAAAAAGTTGCTGATACAGTCCGCGATAGTGCCAACAAAAGTGATTAAACGGTTCCGTTGGGCAAAAGCGCTCGTAGTCGCGCGTCAATAATTTCCACAGGATCGTACTGCTGAGGGCGTGTTCTTGGGAAAAACGGTATCGGTGCATGTCCGTCGGATAAAACGGATGTTGGATGGGACCATTGTTGGCTAAAAATCCTTGTAATAAGCGTTGGTTCATGGGTGTTTTCGGATTTTGGAGACGATGGATGAGATCGATGAACCAACGCGTACCCGACGCCGATGGGCGCTGGGTGCGGTGCGGGCGTAAACGGTGACGCCGAGGCTTGCCCCAGTGCGCAGGATCGGAGAGCTTTTTGTGGTAGGCGTGCTGCGTTCCAAAATCGGTACGGCAATCGGCTTCGGGTGCAAACAGGTAAAAACAGTCCAAACTCAATACGTTTTCGGGCAGTTTGTAGTGTTGCTTGGGGTGATCGCTTGGCGTACTGCCGATGAAAGTCAGGGCAAAATTATACTGCTTGTCGAGACCGCGAATCAGTTGGTGCACCCAACTTGAGACGCCGCCTTGAACGAAAGGGTAGGTGCCTTCCAGTAATAAGCCGACAAGGGGTTTCGTCATTGCCAGAACCTCTGCACACGGTTTAGAGATCGCGACCGCGCGGAGGCGAGGTGCAGGGAGGGTTTGATGAGGGCGTATTCGCCCTGAGCAAAGGCGGTTTCAGCCAGGTAAGGCATCACGTGAAACAGGGGTAATGTGTTTTGACCAATGCGCGATAAGAACTGGTTTGCTGTTTTGGGTTCATCGGCCATGAGCGCGATTCGGGCGGCCAGTAAGGCGGCTTCGGGTAAATTGCCTTCCAGGGCGAATGCGCAGTAGCGATTGGCTTCGCTTAAGTAATGGGAGCGCAGAGCGGGATCCGCAATGTGAAGATACAGGAAATCAAAATACAATTGCGCGATCGTTAAAGCGATCGCCGCGCGTTGAGCAGCTGAGGCGTGCGTGAATCGGGATTTAGCGGTGTACAATTTGGTAT
>JARRRL010000102.1:0-8081 GCA_037380725.1 Gammaproteobacteria bacterium
CCGCGCACCGCATTCAATTCGACAAGCGATCAAAACACACCATAATAAACACAGGAACACGGCAAAACATGCCACGCCTGCCGCGCCCCTTTTTCATGGACATCTCATGAACAAACGACTCGGACAGGCAGTTTGAGCAGAAAGACTGACGGCACGCGCAGCGCCAACACCATAGCACGTTTACGGAACAACTGGCAGCGCCGCCTCACTGAATAAAAGCCAAACCACCAGTTAGGCTTACCACGCCATGGACAAACACGACGATATGCACGAAGACCGAGACAACACGAATGTATGGACAACACGCTCGTCTGCTCAATGGCGCTCATCTTGCGCTCAACACGCTCCGGAGCCCCACAACAGAGGCGCATACTCACTCGCCCACACACATCCGGCGGCAGTCTTCGAGGATTTTATTATTTTCACACAACAATTTTATTGATTAATGGACCACAATACGCAAATGGATGAAACGGAGCAAGATAAAAGCAGTCCCGGTGAGGTGCTGAAAAAATTCTTTGCCAAACGCGTCATCGATCAAGTGCGGCATCTCATGGAAATTTGGCGCTGGGCTAACGACGCCAGCTGGTCACCGCAGCGCTTACACGAATTGAAAATTGCCAACGAAAAACTGCTTCGATACGCCAACCGTTTCGAAGAAACCTCACACCGAGAACTGGCTGAAAAAATCAATCAACTGTTACACGATGAATTGCTCATCACGGACACGCTCAGCAGTCGCAGTTTAGAAAAGCTATCGGAATACCTGCAACTCTTGAGCCAAGCGGCTCTGCGACGCAGTGACTCGAACTACGACGCCTCTACCGTCATCGCACCCAAAAAACCCATCTATCTCCTGCTGAATGATCGCGACGTCGCGCTTAAGCTTCTGCGCCAGCTGCAATTCTTCGGTTATCGGACGGCTGCCTTTGATACGCCTTCTTCTTTTTTAGAAAGCATGAAACGACGCTATCCCGCCGTTTTCATTACGGACATTGATTTCCATGGCCCACAAGCCGGATTTGCACTCATTGAAAGCGTTCAAGAGAATCTGGAAACCGCTATTCCGACGATCTTCATTTCGAAGCACAAAGAAGACGTGAAAACGCGACTGACCGCCGCCCGACTGGGTGGCGTGTATTTTCACGCGCACAGCTTAGACATGGGGCGTGTGATCGAAGAAATCGAGACCATCACGAACATCATCCCCCCCGAACCGTTTCGCGTGTTGGTGGTGGAAGATTCAAAGAGTCAAAGCGTTAGTATCGAAAAAAAGTTGAACATCGCCGGTGTCGTCACTCGCGCCATCAACAACCCATTAGACATCATAGACGCCATGAATGAATTCCAACCCGAAATCATTCTCATGGACATGTACATGCCAAACTGCACCGGCGTCGAATTGGCGCGCGTGATTCGTCAACAAGACGAATACGTCTCTATTCCAATCGTTTTCCTCTCCTCCGAGGAAAATGTGGACGTCCGCATCAAGGCCATTGCAGAAGGAGGTGATGACTTCCTTACCAAACCGATCTCGGCGGAACACCTGCGATCCACGATTCGAGCCAAAGCGGAGCGCACCCGAGCACTCGTCAATTTAATGATTCGAGACAGTCTCACCAATCTACTCAATCACACGTCCATTCTCAAAACCCTGAAGATGGAAATGATCAAAGCCCAAAAGAACAACTTGAGTCTGTGTTTCGCCATGGTGGACATTGATCACTTTAAAAACATAAACGATACGTTCGGCCACCCTGTAGGGGATAAGGTTATTCGGAGTCTCTCACTGTTTCTGAAACAACGTCTGAGAAAGTCCGACGCCATTGGTCGATACGGCGGCGAGGAATTCGCTGTGGTCATGCCCAATACAAAAATTGCGGATTGCCTCAGTATTTTTGAAGATATCCGGGTGCGGTTCTCACAACTCACTCACAATGGCAACAACAGCGATTTCAACGCCACCTTCAGTTGCGGCATCGCCAGTCTAAACTATGACGACATGGAACGACTGACCGTCCACGCGGACACCGCGCTGTACCACGCCAAACACCGAGGTCGAAATCAAGTTTGCGTTTTTGAACCAACACTCGAAGCGGAAGACTTAACTTCAACATCCCGCAATAACCCCATTGCCTCCTGATACCCCCATACCCACCCGCAGACACACACCACATACATCAATATAATGCCTTGATGTCACATGAATTGCACACGTCACCCACAACCCTTCACAGATCGTGACGATTTTCAGCAAAGTGCTCTATCAAAAACTAACCCACTGATTATAAAATAATATTCCATTTAATCACGCCAATTCAGACCTACACCGTCGCCACAACGGGCTATCCGAGCCACAGCGTGACGTCTATAGTGCAATGGGTTAAAATACGAGAAATTGATAGATTTACAAGTTATACTGAATAACATACGGCTCTTCATCTCGCCACCGTATCACCAACATCTGGGAACTCAACGCTCAAAATAAACTCTCAAAACAATAGGAACAATGACATTCCCTTTTACCTGAATTTACAGACAGGAGGCTTTGTGATCCAGTTGCGTCGTTTCTCAAGCAGGCATCTACGCTCCCCCATGTTAAACCGCAGTCTATCGGTGCTGTCTGCGCTTTTCATTTGTTTGAGCAGTGTCATACTTTTTACCACTGTTCAAACCACAGCACATGCAGCGGGCACAACAACTTCAAGCCAGGGCGCGAATTTGTTCAGCGATGCATCAGCCAACGATGCATCAGCCAACAATGACCTCGACAATGCCCCAACAAGTGATGCCGAAGACGAACCGAAGTTTCTACCCGTTCATGACGCCTTTCGACACATCGTTACCGAAAAAAACAACGTAATACACGTTCAATGGACCATTGAACCTGGCTACTACCTGTATAAAAAGCGCTTCAGCTTTTCAACCCCGGATGAGGGCGTGACGCTGGGCGAGCCCATTTATGCGCGAGACGGGCATATCAAACACGACGACTATTTTGGTGACGTTGAAATTTTCCACGATACCATCGACATTCAGATTCCCATTTTGGCAGCACCCGCTGGTTTTGAATTTGCCGTACGTTTCCAAGGCTGCGCCGAAGCCGGACTCTGCTACCCCCCCACCACCGTGACTGAATGGATTACGCCCGCACAGCCCATCACAAGCCAATCACCATCAAGCGTTCAATCAACACAATCGACACAATCGACAGAACCAGCAAACGCCAGCACGGATACGATCAGTCCCGCAACAACACCCGATCGCCACGATGCTCACAGCATCGCTGCTTTTATTCAAGAAAGCAGTGTGCCACTGGTATTTGGCCTCTTTTTCATCCTCGGACTCGGTTTGACCTTCACACCCTGCGTCTTACCCATGGTCCCCATTCTCTCCGGTATTATTGCTGGACAACAACAGCCCATGACCGCGCGCAAAGGTTTTATCCTCAGTTCAGCCTATGTGCTGGGCATGGCCATTACCTTCAGCATCGCCGGGATTATCGTCAGCCTCAGTGGTGCGCGCATTCAAATCTATATGCAAAACCCGATTGTGCTTTCAGTGTTCGCCGCGCTGTTTGTTGTACTGGCTTTCGCCATGTTTGGGTTTTACGAACTGCAATTGCCCTCCGCGCTGCGCGACCGACTCAATGACGTGTCCCAAAAACAAAAAGGGGGCAATTTAATTGGCGTATTCATCATGGGCGTGTTGTCCGCCTTGGTCGTCTCGCCCTGTGTTTCAGCGCCACTTGCCGGTGTGCTGCTGTACGTCACGCAAGGCAGCGATGCCGTTAAAGGTGGACTCGCCTTGTTTGGCCTCGGTTTAGGTATGGGTGCGCCCCTCATCGCTATTGGTACCACCGGTGCCAATTTGCTGCCACGCGCAGGAGTCTGGATGGACAACGTCAAATCTGTTTTTGGCGTACTCTTATTGGCCGTCGGTGCCTGGATGATTCGATCCGTCGTTCCCAGCACACTGATGATGTGGATTTGGGCCGCACTGCTGATCATCCCCAGTATTTATATGGGCGCCTTAAGCCCCGTCACCACGCGTTGGCAATCGCTGTGGAAAGGGATTGCTCTTATGATGCTCACCTACGGTGTCGCGTTGATCATTGGTGCCGCCATGGGGCAAACCAACCCACTCAAACCCCTGCCAGTGTCCATCGCCAGTTCCCAGCACGCTGGCGCCACCACATCAATGGCTCCTCATCTTGCATTCACACGCGTCACCAGCGTAAAAGAAGTCGATGCGCAGCTAAACGCTGCAGCAAAAGCGGGAAAACCAGCCATGGTTGATTTTTATGCAGACTGGTGTATTGCGTGCGTCGAAATGGAACATTCCACCTTTCTGGATGCCCGCGTTATTCAAGCATTAAGCGAATACGAGCTCATTCAAATCGACATCACGGATACCTCCCCCTCCACCACCAATGCGCTGCTGGATCGCTTCAAACTGATCGGGCCTCCAAGCATTTTGTTTTTCACCAAAACAGGCGAGGCACTCACCCAATCCAGCATCATGGGTGAAATGGATGCCGACGTTTTTTTGAACCACTTGGCCAATCAGGTAACACCCAATTTGTAAGCTCATATCTCCCACGACTCGTAAACCATAACCCCATTAAGGTACACAGATGGATCTCTCTGTCTGTGTCGTAAACTGCATCGATTGGGCAGACATCTTCAAGGATCTGGACATGCGTGTTTGATTCAGGCAGACTCGTTCGAATTTCGCGGCGCCTGCAGGCGGGTCAAATGACCGACAAGTCGCGCAGCGGGGACTGATTGCAGTCCACCCGCTGCAGACGAATTGTCTGATCATTTTTCGAACGGTTATACAGACACAGCGTGTACCTCACTCGCTACCACGTTACCCTCGCCTTCGCCTCTATAAAATTGAATTGAAACTGAACACCTTCACGTGTTGATAGAAGCATCATTTGCTAGGGGCTCTTTCGTGGCGCATATTTTATTTCTGAACGGCCCAAACCTGAATTTATTGGGTCGACGTGAACCCACACTCTATGGTCACCAATCGCTCTCACACATTGAGGCGACGTTACGCGCCAAACTGACGCCACCTGACCGCCTTTCGTTTTTTCAATCGTCGTACGAAGGGCGTCTCATCGACGCCATTCATAATGCCGCACACGAAGCAACAGACTGCATAGTTATTAATGCAGGCGCTCTCACACACACCAGTATCGCCCTACGTGACGCGTTGCTTGGTGTTCAAATACCCTTTATCGAATTGCACCTGTCAAACGTATACCGTCGAGAACCCTTTCGACATCATTCTTATTTAGCAGACATTGCCATTGGCGTCATGACCGGCTTTGGCCCCTACGGGTATACGCTGGCATTGGATGCCGCCCTCAACGTGGTCGCAAATTTGGCAACAACAGAAGAGAAAGACCGTAACACTGAGACAGATCAGCACTTATCATCAACATAAGCACAGCCAGTAGGAGGGTCATCCCGCTTATGGATATCAGAAAGGTTAAAAAACTGATTGAACTGCTCGAAGAAAGCAATATTGATGAAATTGAAATTAAAGAAGGCGAAGAATCCGTTCGCATCTCACGTCACCCTCGTTTTGGAACCAACATACCGATCAGCACGTATGCCCCAAACGCCAGCGTAGCGGCAGCCGCCCCCACGGACACGCCCCCTGCGCCAGCGACTGCCCCCCCAGCACCCACGCAATCACCCACCCCCGCGCCCACCGGCCACGAATTGACATCACCCATGGTGGGGACTTTTTATCGCGCATCGTCACCAACGTCCTCACCGTTTGTTGAGGTTGGTCAAACCATTAAAGTGGGCGACGTGGTGTGTATTGTTGAAGCCATGAAAATGATGAACCAAATCGAAGCCGATAAATCGGGCACCATCGAAGCTATTTTAGTGGAAAACGGTGAGCCGGTTGAATTCGACCAACCCCTTTTCGTGATTGCTTAACGCTCCTGACGCTCAGCACATGTAGAAAGGATGGATCAAAATATGATCGAGAAAGTAGTGATTGCCAATCGTGGTGAAATCGCGTTGCGAATCTTACGCGCTTGCAAAGAAATGGGCATCAAAACGGTGGCCGCTTATTCCAAAGCGGATCGTGATTTAATGCACGTACGCCTGGCTGACGAAGCCGTGTGCATTGGCCCTCCCAACGCTCGGGACTCGTACCTCAACATACCCGCACTGATCAGTGCTGCGGAAGTCACAGAAGCCGACGCCATACATCCCGGTTACGGTTTTTTAGCTGAAAACGCCGAATTTGCTGAAGCCGTCGAATCCAGCGGTTTTACCTTTGTGGGACCAAGCGCCGAGACCATCAAATTGATGGGCAATAAAGTGACCGCCTTGGAAGCCATGCGCCATGCTGAAGTGCCAGTTGTGCCTGGGTCAAACGGTGCGATGAACGAAGACACCGACCGTTCCTTAGCTTTGGCGCAAGACATTGGCTACCCCGTTATTATCAAAGCCGCTGCCGGCGGCGGTGGTCGCGGTATGCGCGTCGTGCACAGCGAACCCGAGCTGTTAAACGCCATCCAGCTCACTCAGTCCGAAGCGGCAGCAGCCTTTGGTGACGGTTCGGTCTATTTGGAGAAATTTCTTCAAACGCCTCGTCATATTGAGGTGCAAGTATTGGGCGACGGTCGCGGGAACGCGATCCATTTGGGCACTCGAGACTGCTCCGTACAACGGCGCCATCCAAAAGTCATTGAGGAAGCGCCCGCCTGGGGCACTCCGGAAGATGCGCTGGAAACCACTCAACAGGCCTGCGTGAACGCCTGCAAATTGATGAAGTACCGTGGCGCTGGCACCTTCGAGTTCCTCTATGAGAACGGTGGATTTTACTTCATCGAAATGAACACGCGCATCCAAGTTGAACACTGCGTCACCGAGATGATCACGGGCATCGACTTGGTTAAGCAGCAACTGATCATCGCGTCAGGCGGTGATTTACCCTGTCAGCAATCCGAGGTCACATTCACCGGCCACGCCATAGAATGCCGCATCAACGCGGAAGACCCCGTTACATTCACCCCGTCACCCGGTTTGGTCACGCATTACCACTCGCCTGGCGGATTAGGCGTTCGGGTCGATTCCCATTTGTATACGGGATACCGCGTCCCTCCCTATTACGACTCCATGATTGCCAAAATAATTGTTTATGGCAACGACCGAACTCACGCCATACGTCGAATGGAAAACGCGCTCGAAGAAAGCGTGATTGATGGCATTAAAACCAATATCCCACTGCATCGCCGCATTCTAGCCGACGCCGCCTTCCAACACGGGGAGATTGATATTCATTTTCTGGATCAATAGTACTTTCTGGGTCAGTAATACCTCACTGGCGTCACAGAGCCACACAGCAAACACGCGCTTTGTGACGCCTTTTTTAAAAAAATACGCCACTTGAGCCACATCCGCAAAGAGGACTCATCGCCATGTGCAGCGAAGAAGTCAGCACCCACACCACGAACGCCCACCTCACGGATGAAGACATACCATCGAGCGACACCTGTTGGATTCAAGTGCACGCCACCACAGAAAACACCGTTGTTCCAAGTGTACAAGATGCCTTCGAGGCCGCCGGAGCTTTAGCCATTACGCTCTCCGAAACAAACGATACCGACGCCTTGTGGGAACCAGAACCCGGCACCAACCCGTTATGGCAAACTACCTGCGTTACGGGACTCTTTCACGCCAATTCGATGCGCCATGCCGACACGAGAGACCAGCTCACTCGACAGCTCACGTCCCTTCCCTTGATAAACCTCCGATGGGAAGTGCTTGAAGATCGCGCGTGGGAACGCGAATGGATGAAGCATTTCAAACCCATGCTCATTGCCAATCGTTTACTGATACAACCCACGCTCGACGACACGGATACAATACCGGATACAATAAACGCCCCTGCAACACCAGCATCGCAAACGAATTCACCGTCAACACATCCCGCCCCCACGATCTTACGTTTGGACCCCGGCCTGGCCTTTGGTACGGGTTCACACCCCACCACACAATTGTGCCTAACCTGGTTGTGTCAACAGGATTTGAGCGGCGCAAGCG
>JARRRL010000103.1:0-13178 GCA_037380725.1 Gammaproteobacteria bacterium
AAAGCGCAGCGGAATCAGCACGCCGCGCACACTTTATAGACCATTAAGCTCCATCAGTTTAGAGCAAAATCAGCCTCTTGAGGTGAATAATACTATAAATTCAAAAAACACGATGCCTTTTTGACTATTTTTAACACATCCCTTTTAAACAGGTACAGATGACGTTGAACGCGCACCCTCACGCTCCCAAGAACAATCGATACGCTTCGTTATTGGACTCTTCAACGTAGTGATAGCCTAAACTATCCAATACCGCATTTAACACCGTTTTCTCGTTATCCGACGCCTGAAAACCAACCAAAACACGACCAAAAGCCGCACCATGGTTGCGGTAATGAAACAACGAAATGTTCCAACGATCACTCAAGCGTTGCAAAAACGTCAATAAGGCACCCGGACGCTCCGGAAAAATAAAACGATAGATTAATTCATGACTGACGCGTAGCGCATGGCCACCCACCATATGACGTATATGCAGTTTGGTCAGCTCGTCATCCGAAAAATCAGTAACGGGATACCCTTTTTCCGTCAAATTTTTCAGCAATGGCGGTAGCTCTCGACGAGTATCGGATAAGGCCAAGCCCACAAACACATGTGCGGTGTGCTCATCAGCGAAGCGGTAGTTAAACTCCGTGATGGAACGCTTACCCAACATCTCGCAAAATGCCAGAAAACTGCCAGGCTGCTCGGGAATGGTTGCCGCAAACAGCGCTTCACGATGCTCACCGAACTGCGTTCGCTCAGAAATATACCGTAAACGATCAAAATTCGTGTTAGCACCGCTGACGACCGCAACAAAGTTTCGACCCGTGCACTTTTCGCGATCCACATATTGCTTCAAACCCGCCAAAGCCAACGCCCCAGATGGCTCAGAAATAGCCCGGGTATCTTCAAAAATATCTTTTACTCCCGCGCACAGCTCATCTTCCGTAACCGTGATCACCTCGTCGACCGTGTGCTGGGCGTATTGAAAGGGAATCTCACCAATTTGCGCCACGGCAACCCCTTCTGCAAACAAACCCACTTCAGGCAAAATCACGCGCTCCCCCGCCAACAACGCTGCCGATAAACACGCGGCATCCTGCGGTTCAACGCCAATGACACGAATATCCGGACGCACATACTTAATATAAGCCGCCATCCCAGCGATCAAACCACCTCCTCCACAAGGCACAAATACCGCATCAATCCGCCCCGTACATTGACGCAACACTTCCATTGCCACAGTACCTTGACCCGCAATAACCGCTTCATCATCGTAAGGCGGAATGTACGTGAGGGCTTGTTCTTGCATCAGCTTCAACGCATGCGCACGAGCCAGCTCAAACGTATCTCCATGCAAGACCACCTCAACACCATACGCTTGCACCGCTTGCACTTTTATCGATGGCGTGGTCTGCGGCATGACGATCACAGCCCGTATGCCCAAACGATTGGCCGCGAGCGCAACACCTTGTGCGTGATTACCCGCTGAAGCAGTGATGATGCCACATTGAAGCGTCTCATCAGGCAGGTTTGCAATTTTGTTGTATGCACCCCGACATTTAAATGAAAACACCGGCTGCACATCCTCGCGCTTGAGCAGCACCCGATTGCCCAGTCGGGTCGACAGCAACGGTGCTTCATTTAATGGCGTTTCCACAGCAACATCATACACACGTGCGCTTAAAATCTGCCGTACAATAGGCTCAAGCAGCCCGGATGGCACCTGTTTATTTCTCGTTGTTTCGTTGTTTTTTCTGTCTGATTCCACAATAAGTCCGCTCCTATCGCCATCAATAATTCGTTCACGCTTTTATACACATGCTTTTATACACACGTTTTTTATACATGGCTTTATACACACCGCAACCCTGCACACACCACGCACCCTAGCACACATAAACGCAATTCCCCTCACAAAATCGTGGTATTCTAGCACCCCATCAACACCTCAAACCTAGAAACGCGTGCGGTCTGCCGCACCACGATCAACACGTTACAAGGTCCCGAATCATGTTCAAATCTACTTCGACGCAAGCCTCCGCATCCGATCCAAACCTTAAGTCGAAACAACAAGCTGCAGAAGCGGTTTTCGCTTACCTTGAACCATGGATTGATCGCCATACCGTTCTTGGCATTGGCACCGGCTCAACCACCAATTGTTTTATTGAACTCTTAAGCAATTTAAAAGGAAAGTTTCAGGGTGCCGTAGCCAGTTCGCAAGCCACCGAAGCACAACTCAAAGCCAAAGGCATTGAAACGCTCGATCTGAACACGACCGGTACACTCCCTTTTTACATAGACGGCGCTGACGAATTCGATCCACATTTGAATTTGATTAAAGGCGGCGGAGGCGCGCTCACACGTGAAAAAATTGTGGCCGCCTGCTCAGATCAATTTCTTTGTATTGTGGATCAATCCAAACGCGTCGACGTGTTGGGCACCTTTCCCTTGCCCATCGAAGTGATCCCCATGGCTCGCTCCTACGTAGGCCGTCAGATCGTGCAACTCAACGGCGATCCAGCCTTGCGCGAAGGCTTCCTGTCAGACAACGGCAACCCAATCATTGATATCCATCACCTCAGCATCTCCACTCCGTTGGACTGGGAGCAACGGCTGAATAACATCCCAGGTGTCGTGTCCGTCGGCCTGTTCGCACACCGAGGTGCCGATAAGATATTTATGTCTACGGCCAGCGGTGTCGAAGTCCTAGAAAGACCGCAATTCACCTAACAAGTGCGAGGCGGTAGCGGGTCAAAAATTTTCCCGGGATTTAAAATGCCTTTCGGATCAAACGCATATTTGATCTGTTGCATCAACATCACTTCCGCCTCAGAACGACTGTAACGCAAGGCCGTCTTTTTCAACATCCCCACGCCGTGTTCGGCTGAGACGCTACCACCAAACGCGCCCACCACCTGATACACCACATCTCCCAACTGTTCCAAGGTGACTTTAAACTCCGCTATGGGCATCGCTTCTGGGCGTAAAATATTGAGGTGTAAATTACCGTCACCGATGTGGCCATACCACACAATTTCAAACTCGGGGTAGGCTGCCGTTACTTTTTCATCCACAGCAGCTAAAAACTCAGGGACCTGGTCAATACGAACCGACACATCGTTCTTATAGGGCGTGCGCGGCGTGATGCATTCCGAAATCCGTTCGCGTAACGCCCACAAGGCTTCACGCTGCAATTCACTTTGGCTGATCACGCCATCCAACACCCAGCCTTGCTCAACGCAATGCTCAAACCGCTCAAAGAGTCGATTTTCCGCCTCGTCATCTGGCACCTCGACTTCCACCAATGCGTAATAAGGCGTTGCGTCCGCAAAAGGACGCTGAACGTCGCTATGACTGAGGACATAACCCAAAGCCGCTTCCGAAAAAAACTCAAACGCCGATAAAGTCACGGACTCACGAAACGCCACCAATACGGACATCAAATCCGCTAATTTCGACAAACCCAACACCAGGGTTTGCAAAGGCGGTGGCGCAGAGGCAAGCGCCATCGTCGCTTCCACAATGATACCCAGACTGCCTTCACTACCTATAAATAAATGACGTAAATCATAGCCTGTCGCGTTTTTAATCAGTCCGTTATTCAATGTCAGCAACTCGCCCTGCGCTGTCACGACTTTCAAACCGCGTACCCAATCACGCGTTAAACCGTAGCGAATCACATGAATACCACCCGCATTGGTCGCAATGTTCCCGCCAATGTGGCTGGAACCACTGGAAGCAAAATCCACCGGATAAAACAACCCCATCGATTCAGCCGCTTCTTGGAGTTGCGCCGTAATAACACCCGCTTCCACACAAATCGTTCGATCAACCGGGTTCGTTGACAGGATCCGATTCATGCCTTCCAAAGACACCACCACTTCATCACCCGCCGCCACCGCACCACCACTCAGGCCAGTGCGACCACCGGAAACCACCAGCGGCACGCCCGTATCATGCGCCGCTCGCGCGATAGCTTGCACCTGCTCTACCGTTTGCGGCAAGAGCACCGCTGCTGCGTTCGGCTCTATAAATCGTGTCCAATCTCGACCATAATGCGCACACGATTCGTCATCTGTCAGGATTTTTCCAGCGGGTAAACACGTTGAAACGGCGCGCATAAACGCCGCGTAATTGGGATCAGATAAGCGCGCTGACGCCATAAGAAAATGCCTCCGGCAGACCCTTCGAGTCAAAATCAATTTCAGTAAGTTAAGCGTGCATCAACACACCTTCCGACAATTTCCGACCGATTCCATAATCATAATATTGGCTAGGATTGGCCCCAGGCCGGACTGCATCCAGTTATGATAACCCAGGTATGATAACATAGGTTTCCCCGTGTGGTCTTCAGTCTGTCAGTACACCTACTGCCCAGTACTCCGACGCACAGCGGGTAGTGACCGCAACAAACCTTTTCTGAAAACAACATCAACATTTGCAGCCAATATTTGCAGACGAATAAAAAAATTGGCTACGTTGTGATTGAAGTGAAAGCGCAAAGCAGCGAAACCGTGCTGAAAAAACTACACGACATCAAGGACACACTTCGCTACCGCGTTCTGTATTAATCGCACAGGCATCACCCAGCATGTGCACCCCTAATGCGTGAAACAGCTCAGCCCGAAATGACGCCGATTCGTTCACAAGATGATGACGCGCTTTCGGCAGCTTGATGATGGTCGGCTCGGTAAATTTCTGGCTGAGCAGCGGAAGATTAAAGTCAAAATCAACCGTTGTGTCCGCATCACCTTGCACCACCAGCGGCGAAAAAGCCGAACACGGTGCCGCTTCCACGCGTCTGGACCAACGAATCATTGCCCCAACCCACGTCGCCGACACAAATCGTGATTGCAATGGATCCTCGTATTGCAGAAAATTCATAAAATTCTGATCGTGGGAGTTAAACCCAAAATTTCGAGGGACGCGATCCTGAAATCGATGCAACAAATGCCAACTGATCCGAACGGCTCCCCAACTGGCCGCGCGGATCAAAGGCGCTAACAACGCCACACGTTTCCAGGGCAACGCAAACATCGAAGCCGACGTGTCGCTCGGCACAGACTGCAGCAGAGACCCCGGTGCCGATCGCGGCGCCTGGTGTAACAACTGATCCAGCAACACACCTGCCCCCGTGCTTTGCCCTACCGCATACCACGGCTCCGGAACCTGTGATTTTGCCAATGCCATCACGCCCGCCAGCACATTTTGATAATGCGAAAAATCAGGAATACTGACCATCTTACCGCTGGAAAGGCCATGTCCTGGTAAATCAAACGCCACCACGACCAACCGTCGATTCAAGGCCCAATCAATCACATGTCGTTATAAACCCACGTGATCACCCGCAACTTCGACCCTGGCAAATCGCCACCCCGCAATGAGCGAGAACCAAATCGCTCATAAAGAGGCCGCAAAAGCAAGCTCAAACGGGGCAATCACACCATAACGGTTGCGCAACACCTCGATCAGGAACCAAGCGACGCAACCGCAAACAGAGAACAAAACCAAATAGGAGAGCATGTCTATCAATTAACGTATCAATTGACGCGCGGATTTAACGCCCCCGCCTCGTAGCGCTGATACATGGCTTCCAAAGAAATCGGTTTAATTTTATCCGCCTGTCCAGCGCTGCCAAAAGCCTCGTAACGCTGAACAACAACCTCGGCCATGGCCACAATGGTCTGCTTTAAATATTTACGCGGATCAAATTCAGCCTTATTTTTGGCCATAAACTCCCGAATAGTTCCCGTAGAAGCCAGCCTTAGATCAGTATCAATATTTACTTTACGTACCCCGTGGCGAATACCTTCCTGTATTTCGGATACCGGAACACCATACGTTTCTGGGATCTCGCCACCATACTTATTGATTATTTCCAACCACTCCTGCGGCACCGATGAAGAACCGTGCATCACTAAGTGTGTATCTGGAATGCGTTCATGAATCGCGCGAATCCGATCAATCGCTAAAATATCACCCGTAGGCGGGCGCGAAAATTTGTACGCACCATGACTGGTTCCAATCGCGATCGCTAACGCATCAACACCTGTTTTTTTCACAAAATCAGCGGCTTCTTCAGGGTCTGTTAACAATTGACTGTGGTCTAAGGTGCCTTCAGCGCCCACACCATCCTCTTCGCCTGCTTGTCCGGTTTCCAGAGATCCCAGGCAACCCAACTCACCTTCCACCGAAACCCCACACGCGTGAGCCATGGCCACCGTTTGCTGAGTGACTTCAATGTTATATTCATAAGAAGCCGGCGTTTTGCCGTCCGCCCGCAGCGATCCATCCATCATGACGGATGAAAAACCCAACTGTATGGATCGTTGGCACACCGCTGGCGAGGTACCGTGATCCTGATGCATCACCACAGGAATGTGTGGCCACTCTTCAATAGCGGCTAAAATCAAGTGCCGTAAAAACGGCGCGCCTGCGTACTTACGCGCCCCCGCAGAAGCCTGCACGATGACAGGCGAATTGGTTTTATCCGCCGCCTCCATAATCGCACGCATCTGCTCCAAGTTATTCACATTAAAAGCGGGGACACCATAACCAAACTCCGCCGCATGATCCAGTAATTGCCGCAAACTGATTAACGCCATTGCATTGCTTCCTTATCTTATTCGTTATACGACTGGCGCAGACGTTTGGCGCTTAAAAGCCGCTTCCAACGCTGCAACACCCGGTAAAGTCTTACCCTCAACCAACTCCAAAAACGCTCCGCCACCGGTTGAAATGTAAGAAATATCACTACCCACATTAAACAAATCGATTGCCGCCAGCGTATCGCCACCGCCCGCAACGGAATACGCTTTGCTGTGCGCGATCGCCAGCGCAAGTCCAGCCGTACCCGCCCGAAAGGGTTCCATTTCAAACACCCCCAGCGGACCATTCCACAAAATGGTTTTAGCCTGTTCAATAATTTCCGACAAACGCGCCGTAGATTCTGGTCCCAGATCTAAAATCATATCATCCGGGTCAATACGATCTACGGATTTCACAGCGGCTGGGGCATCCGCCGAAAACGACTGCGCCACCACTACATCCACAGGCATCGGCACCGAAACACGCTCACTGATTCGTTTCGCGGTCTCAATCAAATCGGGTTCACACAAGGATTTACCGATGGCAACGCCTTTTGCCGCGAGAAAGGTATTCGCTATACCGCCTCCAACAATCAATTGATCCACTTTATCCACGAGCGATTCCAACACGCCCAGTTTGGTCGACACTTTTGATCCACCCACTACCGCAACAAGCGGTGATACGGGATTAGCCAACACGCGCGATAATGCTTCCAATTCCGCCACTAACAAAGGGCCTGCGCAGGCGCGTTCTGCAAAACGCGCCACCCCATGCGTTGATGCATGCGCACGATGCACCGCACCAAACGCATCGTTGACATAAACGTCACACAAAGCCGCCATTTTTCGCGCCAAGGCTTCGTCATCGCTCGTCTCACCAGGCAAGAAACGCACATTCTCAAGCAACACCAACTGGCCAGGCTCAAGCGCCACACCATCAATCCAGTCTTTAATCAATGGTACGGAAACGCCCAATGCCTCACTCAACCAGGCCGCAATGGGAGCCAACGAACACGCTTCGTTGTACTCGCCTTCTTGGGGGCGACCGAGGTGAGACATCACCATTACGGTCGCCCCACTCTCCATAAGCTGCTTTAAGGTAGGCAACGCCGCGCGTAAACGCGCATCACTGGAAATTCGGCCCTCTTTTACCGGAACATTCAAGTCTTCACGAACCAAAACACGCTGACCCGCTAAAGACAAATCCTGCATTTTAATCACTGACATTTTTAGCCTCCTTTCACCTGAACTACGAATTGCCTGAACGATGAACCACCTGAACGATAAAGCATCTGAACTACGACTCGCCTGGGTAGAACACCCCACACACTACGTATAACGCACAACCAAACGATGCGCCGCAGCGGCGATGGTATCTTCAGTAATACCAAAATAATCGTACAGCTTACCCGCTGGCGCGGACTCACCAAAACGATCTAAACCAATCACTTCACCTTCTAATCCAACATACTTACGCCAGAAGTCGGTGGTTCCCGCCTCAACGGCAACTCGCGCTCGCACATTCGCTGGCAACAAACGACTTTGAAAGTCCACCGATTGCGCATCAAACATTTCGGTGGATACCATCGAAACAACGCGCACCGCATGCCCTTGCGATTTCAGTGTCTTCCCGGCCGCAAACGCCAGATGCACTTCCGAACCCGTCGCTAAAATAATGACAGAAGGCGATTCACAGGAAAGCACTTCGTAGGCGCCACGCGCCGCATCCTGAGCTTGGGCGGCGTTGCACATGACTGCCGGTAAATCCTGCCGAGACAACACCAAGGCAGTCGGACCATCCATACGCATTAACGCTTGCTGCCACGCCACAGCCGTTTCAGCAGCATCCGCCGGTCGCCATGTAACGCAATTCGGCAAACTGCGCAATGCGGTTAAATGCTCAATCGGCTGATGCGTGGGGCCGTCTTCACCCAAACCAATCGAATCATGCGTATACACATAAATCACACGCTGCTTCATGAGCGCTGACAAGCGCAACGCATTGCGCGCGTAATCCATAAAAACCAGGAAGGTGCCACCAAACGGAATGAAACCGCCATACAAAGCCAGCCCATTCATCATGGCCGACATACCGAATTCACGAACACCATAAGAAACATACTGACCGGCGGGATCGATCATCACGTCCTGCGCGGCTTGCCAACGCGTGTTGTTTGAACCCGTTAAATCAGCAGACCCACCGATGAGCTCCCCGAGCTGAGGCCCCAGTAACTCTAAACACATTTCCGAGGCTTTACGCGTTGCCATCGCTTTATTCAGACCCATGGCGCGCTTAAGCATATCCGCAGCGATCTCTTGCCAATTGTCGGGCAATTGGCCCAAATGACGCCTTGACCATTCCGTCGCTAATTCGGGGTACTGCTCCGCATAACGGCCAAACAAAGCCTGCCAACTGGCCTCATATTCCGCACCTTTCGCTTGCGCGTTCCAGGCCTCATACACGGCTTCTGGAATATCAAACGGCGCAGACGTCCAACTCAGTTCTTGGCGCGCCGCTGCGATTTCCGCCGCGCCCAAGGCCTTACCATGAACCGTTTCAGTTCCTTTCAAATTTGGCGAACCATAGCCAATAACGGTCTGGCAGCAAATCAAAGTCGGTCGATCATCTTGCTGGCGTGCCAGTTCAATCGCCGCAACGATCTCATCACGATTATGACCATCAACACGCGGCACCACGTGCCATCCATACGCTTCGAAACGCTTGGGTGTATCATCACGGAACCACCCTTTTACATCCCCATCGATGGAAATACCGTTATCATCATAAAATACGATTAACTTACCCAGACCCAACACCCCAGCCAGCGAACACGCTTCGTGGGAAATGCCCTCCATCAAACAGCCATCCCCAACAAACGCGTAGGTGTAGTGGTCCACCAGATCCAAACCCGGACGATTAAACTGCCCAGCCAAGGTGCGCTCCGCCAGCGCAAAACCCACCGCTGTCGCCAAGCCTTGGCCCAAGGGTCCGGTCGTGGTCTCCACACCGGGAGTCAGTCCATATTTAGGGTGTCCAGGCGTTTTCGAGTGCAATTGCCGAAATCGTTTGATTTCCGTAATGGGTAAGTCATAACCACTCAAATGCAGCAGCGCGTACAATAACATACTCGCGTGCCCATTCGATAACACAAATCGATCCCGATTGGGCCATTGCGGATTCGTCGGATTGTGCTTCAAATAATCTCGCCACAGGACTTCTGCAATATCGGCCATACCCATTGGCGCACCAGGATGACCAGATTTTGCGGCTTCAACAGCATCCATGCTCAGAGCACGAATGGCGTTGGCGAGGACGGTTTGAGATGGCATGTGACAGGGATCTCCTAGGAAGTGAACAAAATCAAAAACGAGTAGCGTCGCGGACTGACACCGTCATCCGTACGGAACCATAGCCGACTGAGCAGCACAAGGCGTTCACAAAACACGCTCCGCACCCCAGCGACGGAGGGTATTGTCCCTCATGCACACAAAGACAGCAACTGAAGTCAAATCTCAAACCGAAACCTTCAATCCAGATCGACTGCATAACGCTCAAAATACGGTGCCCAGAACAATACCTACATCAAAACCCACAACAATGTAGACTATCAATACGACAATAAACGGCCTATCGTAACCTATCTGCTTAGTGATCGCATCCAGTATGAATCCGAATCATAACCAGGCTGAAAGATATAACAAACCGCTTCGATCGCCACTGGTGTATAATGGAGACCAGTTTTTGTACACTCCGTTTTGTACTGTACCACTGACATACCGTGTGTACCCCCTAGTACACCTTAATTAACACCATGTATTTCCACACAGGAAGCTATAAAGCCATAACAGAACCCCCATTAAGCGAGATGTTAATACCTATGTCCAAATACTCTTTGTTTACCTCGGAATCCGTTTCCGAAGGTCACCCTGATAAAATTGCTGATCAAATTTCCGACGCAGTCCTGGATGCCATTTTGACACAGGACCGCTCAGCACGTGTCGCCTGCGAAACACTGATCAAAACGGGCATGATCATCATTGCCGGTGAAGTCACAACGAACGCATGGGTTGATTTGGAACAACTGGTCCGGAAAGTGGTGTGCGACATCGGCTACACCAACTCGGAAATGGGATTTGACGGTAATTCATGCGCCGTCCTCAATGCCATTGGTAAACAGTCTCGTGACATCGCGATGGGGGTTGACGAAACCCAAGATCACGAGCAAGGCGCCGGCGACCAAGGACTCATGTTTGGGTATGCGACCGACGAAACCGATGTACTCATGCCCGCTCCCATCACGTACGCCCACCGCTTAATGGAACAACAAGCCGCTGTACGCAAAAATGGAAAATTGCCGTTTTTACGCCCAGACGCAAAAAGCCAAATCACCTTCCAATACGACGACGACGGCAAACCCAGCGCCATTAACGCCGTGGTGCTCTCCACGCAACACGCAGCGGATGTCAGCCAGCGAGACTTACACGACGGCGTGATGGAAGAAATCATTAAGCCAGTCTTACCCGCAGCGTGGATCACCCCAGATACACTCATTTACATTAACCCCACCGGCCAATTTATCATTGGCGGCCCCATGGGCGACTGCGGTTTAACCGGTCGAAAAATCATCGTAGACACCTACGGCGGCATGGCCAGACATGGCGGCGGCGCGTTTTCAGGCAAAGACCCCTCCAAAGTCGATCGTTCTGCGGCATACGCTGGTCGCTATGTCGCCAAAAATATCGTTGCAGCCGGTTTAGCCCATCGCTGCGAGATACAGGTGTCCTACGCCATTGGCGTCGCCAAACCCACCTCAATCAGCGTCAACACGTTTGGCACCGGCCAAGTCAGCGATGACACCATTTGCGCCCTGATTGGTGAGCATTTTGACTTACGACCCAAAGGCCTCATTGAAATGTTGAATCTGCTGGAGCCGATTTATCAACCCACCGCCACGTATGGCCACTTTGGTCGCGAAAAACCAAACTTTACCTGGGAAAAAACCGATAAAGCATCCGCGTTGAGGCAGGCCGCCGGCTTGTAAGCTTAGCCCATCCAGTTTTGCACGCCTGATCGACACACATACGGATTATGTAACAGGAGAAACAGCATGAACACGCCATCTGATTTTAAAGTCGCCGACCGCTCGCTCGCTGAGTGGGGCCGCCGAGAAATCACCATCGCGGAAAGTGAAATGCCCGCCTTAATGGCTTTACGTCAGCAATACGCCGACACGCAACCACTCAAAGGTGCCAAGATCATCGGTTGCATTCACATGACCATACAAACGGCGGTCCTCATTGAAACGCTGATCACCCTTGGAGCGGAAGTCCGCTGGTCATCGTGCAATATTTTCAGCACACAAGATCACGCTGCTGCCGCCATGGCGGCTGTTGGCGTTGCGGTGTACGCCTGGAAAGGTCAAACACTCGAAGAAGCCGACTGGTGCATTGAACAAACCCTCCTCAAAAACGGCGCACCCTGGGACGCCAACATGCTCCTAGACGACGGCGGCGATCTCACCGCCATGGTGCACACCAAGTTCCCCGACATGCTAAATCGCATTCACGGCATCACCGAAGAAACCACCACCGGTGTACACCGTCTTATTGAAATGCTGAAAGCAGGCACACTCAAAGTACCCGCCATTAACGTCAACGATTCCATCACCAAATCCAAAAACGATAACAAATACGGCTGTCGTCACAGTTTGAATGACGCGATTAAACGCGCCACGGACCACTTACTGGCAGGAAAAAAAGCCTTGGTTGTGGGTTACGGTGATGTTGGCAAAGGTTCAGCACAAAGCTTACGCCAAGAAGGGATGATCGTCCGCGTGACGGAAATCGATCCCATCTGCGCCATGCAGGCGTGCATGGACGGTTTTGAGGTCGTCTCCACCTACCAAAACGGCATAAATACCGGCCAAAGTGAAGACCTCAATAAAGGATTACTGGAAAGCACCGACTTGATCGTCACAACCACAGGCAACATCAATGTGTGCGACGCCAATATGCTGCAACATTTAAAACGCGGCGCCATCGTGTGCAACATCGGTCACTTCGATAACGAAATCGATACCGCCTACATGCGCAAACACTGGAACTGGGAAACGGTCAAACCACAAGTACACAAAATCTACCGCAGCAACGATCTCAGTGACTTTTTATTGTTGTTATCCGAAGGGCGCCTCGTTAATTTGGGTAATGCTACCGGCCACCCCTCTCGAATTATGGACGGCTCATTCGCTAATCAAGTCCTTGCACAAATCCACCTGTTCGGTCAGAAATTCGCCGACCTAGCTCCTGAGCAGAAAGCGGATAAAATTAGCGTGACCGTGTTGCCCAAACACCTCGATGAAGAAGTGGCGCGCTACATGGTTGAAGGGTTTGGCGGTACGATTACCCGCATGACAGCAGCGCAATCGCAGTACGTGAACATTCCCGTAAACGGCCCTTTTAAATCCGACACGTACAAGTACTAGATCACACCCATAGCGCGCTCACAGCAAAAACGAAAAAAATAAAACCAGGCCACTCCCGCGGCAAACTGAACGTAATGACTGCATGAGCCCGAACACTGCGAAGGTAGCGACCATGACTTCAAAT